>DASYVW010000140.1:0-7437 GCA_035936675.1 Gemmatimonadales bacterium | reverse complement strand
CGGTGAGCAGGCCAGCTTCGCCGGGTAGCGGTACGCCAAGGCTCTCGAGCCCTACCAGCACGAAGAGCGCGGCATAACCATAGGTTTCCAACAGGTGCCGGATCATGAGATAACTCGCACAAGCTCACGCCTCGACGCGTTCCTCGTGACCCACCGCGGTATCAGGCCCGCGTTGCGGTGATCGTTATCCTAAAGCCGTCCGGGTCCTGCGCCGTAAAGCTGTACGTGTCCCAGTGGTCGCCCGGCTCTTCCACGATCGTGCCGCCGAAGGCCCGAAGCCGTTCGGCGAGCGCGTCTATATCCTGCGTCGTCTCGCCCCAGATGCGGAATCCCACGCCCTTGGGTCGGTCGCGGCCTTTGCTGAAGTCGTCCTGCGAGAGGCCCAGGTGACAGGTCCCCGCCTTGAGCATCACGCCCTGGAGCCGGCCGCCTTCCTCCCAACGTTCGGACACGAAGAACCCGAGTCCGTCGCGGTACCAGGCCACGCTGCGTTCGACGTCGTTGACGGTGAACGACGGCGAGATCGAGCGGAGCCGGAGTGACTCGGGCTGCTGGCGCTTGGATTGTCCCTCCGACTTGGGCTTCGCTGTCATTGTGCTCCTCCTGGGTTCAAGGCACTTCCTGGGAGAACGTCCTCATCCCACTCTGATTCGCCGGTATCGCGCGTTCACCAGCTCGTACACTCCGTACGCCACCAGTCCCAGTGCAACCACCACGAATGGCCACCGCCCGATTCCGGCGAGAAGGTCCATGGACTTCCGAAGCCCTCCGGCCTGGGTGGCATCGTGTCGCGCAGCCGCTCGGGCCATTAAAAACCCGATGAGGCAAAAGACAACGCCCCGGGCCGCGATGCCGAAGCGGCTCACGCCGACTACCCATCGCGTGGTGCCGGCGCCCAACTCGTCCAGAGCCAGCTGCCGGCTCAGCTTCGAGGCGTACGCCCGGTAGAGCTGGTAGAAACCATACCCAGCGATCGCCAGAGCAGCGAGCCACACCAGCAGGTCACCGGCGGGCAACCCAAAGGCGACCTCGGTCCAGTGCCGGGTCTGATCACGGTGCGGCCCGGGTCGCTCCCGGGCGGCGAGGCGCAGCGCGGTGATGCCGAGGGCGCCGTGGAGCACACCCCGGCCCACGAAGGTCGTCCGAAGTGCCAGGCCCTTGAGATCGGTGCCGCGGTGGTCGGGATCCACCACCCCCTCGACGATGCGCCAGATCGCGTACCCGAGCAGCCCAGCTGCCGCGACGATGAGCGCCACCCGGCCGAAGGTTGCGTGGTGAACAACCCGGAGCGCCCCCTGGGTATCGACGGTCCGCCCGCCTCGCCCGAGCCCCGCCTGCGCCGCAAGCAGTCCAACCGTGATGTACAGGACCGCCTTGGCGGCGTACCCGATCCGCGCCAGTCGCTCCACCCAGGGCGCCGCGCCCCCTGCGTGTGGCGTTGTCATGCCCGCGATTTGAGGGGAGCCGCAGCCTCCAGGATCATCCAGACCGCGCCGCGCGGCTCGAGCGTCAACACCATTGTTGCGAAGTGCTCCCCGATCTCAGAAAACCAGCGCAGAGTCTCCTTCACCACGCTGTCAGTGTAGGGGAGTCGCTCGAGGTCCGCCACGGTCGGGCTTGCCGTGACCCCCAAAAAAACCACACACCGACACCCTCGCCCGTGGGCGGGAATGCCGGTGTATGGGACGGGTGCTCCCGGATGCGCTTGCGCGCACCAGGGAAAGCTCAGGTACTCAGAACTGTATTATAGCGACCGAACTCGTCGAGAATGCGACCGGTGCCGCGCACGACGGACGTCAGCGGATCTACATCCACCCGGACCGGTAAACCGGTCTCGTCCATCAGCCGCTGGTCCAGCCCCCGAATCAGCGAGCCGCCACCGGTGAGCATGATGCCATACTCGAGCACGTCGCTGGCCAGCTCGGGCGGCGTCATCTCCAACGCCCTCCGGACCGCGTTCACGATATGGGAGACGGGCTCCTCGATGGCCTCGCGCACACCGCGGGAGTCGATCCGGATGGTCTTGGGCAGGCCGGAAACCAGATCCCGTCCCTTGACATCCATCTCGCCCTCGCGCTCGAGCTGCACGGCCGAGCCCAGGCCGATCTTGATGCGTTCGGCGGTGGGCTCACCGATGAGGAGGCTGTACGTCTTCCGCATGAATTGTACGATGGCCTGATCCAGTTCGTCACCCCCGGTCCGAATGGAGGCGTCGCAGACGATGCCGGAGAGTGCGATGACGGCGATATTCGTGGTCCCGCCCCCGATGTCGATCACCATGCTTCCGACCGGCGTGTCCACTGGGAGGCCGACACCGATGGCCGCGGCCATCGGCTCCGCCACCATGTACAGCCGCTTGACGCCGGCAGACTGCGCCGAGTCGCGCACGGCGCGGCGCTCGACTTCGGTGATGCCGGACGGGACGCAGACAATGACGGTGGGTTTGACCCGCAGGAAGGTTCGATCGATCACCAGCCGGATAAAATGCCGGAGCATCTTCTCCGCGATATGAAAGTCCGCAATAACCCCGTCCTTCATGGGTCGGACGGCCAGAACGCCTTCCGGGGTCCGGCCCAACATCCGCTTGGCTTCGAGCCCGATGCCGAGAATCTTGCCGGTGGCCTGGTCCACGGCTGCCACCGACGGCTCATTCAGCACCACGCCTTCGCCCTTTACGTAAACGAGGGTGTTGGCGGTACCGAGGTCTACTGCAAGCTCTCTTGCCGGCCGCCAGGATTTCCGCTTGGTGAGCTGGCCACGCTTAGCCCTCGCCTCGCTCAAATAGGCCTCGGCCGCCGCCGAAGGGTTGATGTCGATGGCTACAGTCACGGGCGGTTGTCCCTTCTGCTGAGGTGCGTGGGGCGAGTGGATGTCGTTCAGGGCCTTGCAGATATCCGCGACGGTTGCGTTTCACCCGAAGTCCCTCAGGGCGAACGGTTTGGCCGTCCCTGTACGAAGATCCCGATTTGTCCGACTGAGACACAGCACACCGGGGGAGATTCTGCTGCACTCGAGCACGACCACGGTGCAAAATACGATCCACAACCTGCCACACTTGGCAGTGTCTAGGCCATCACCGCCAGGGCACCGAAAACCGGCTCGCCCAGCCTCGGGTCGCCCTCGATCCTGACGCATTGCCGGGCCGCATGCGGAGACAGCCCCTTGGAGAAGAGCCTCCAGGCGTTCTCCTGGTCCAGGCTCACCCGAGCGGCGGGGTGATCATCTCGCCCGGTGAAGAGGCTCCAGCCCTGGGCCTGGTGGCGGAGCGTCCAATCCCCACCGGCCTCTCCCCGGATGGCGAAGTGAATACTCTGCCCCGGCTCCACGGGTACCGCGTGATACGTGTGGGGTAGCGCACGCATGAAGATGTCCAGCGCGGGGTGAAGCCATTCACGCCCGAGCAGCCCGGGCGCGCCGACGGCCTCACGGATCTGCGCCTGGTGGAGCCAGCGCTCGGTGTACTCGCGGCCGATATCGAACCAGACCGGCGAGGACTCTTCGCCGGCCCAGGCCACCCCGAATTGGGCCCGCGCATGCGGATCGAGCGAACCGAAGAACGCGTGGACCTGGGGAGCCATGACATTCATCAGTGCCAGCAGAACCGGGGGACTGAGTCGCCGGGTGGCTCCCACCCACTCCGCGTTGAGCCGATTGAGGTAGGCGACCAGGTCGGTGTAGCTGGCGATGCCGCATTCAGGCGCCGGGATGAAGCCATCGCAGCCGGAGGAGAGCCGCCTGAGGCCGGTATCGAGGAGATGCGCCACGATGTCCTTCACCGACCACAGCGCGCATGCTGTAGGTCTGGACCAGTCCGCCTCATCGAGCCCGCCTAACAGCCTCATCAGCTCCTGGTGCAAGCCAGGGAAAAGCTCGAGGAGATAGACCGGCTCCACCGGCCGGACCGACGAATGCTGGAGACCGCCGGCAGCCATTGTCGTTGACCCCTCTGTTGCACGCAATGATATTTCGCCGCTGAAGCCAGGAAAGTTATCGACGTATCTTCAGCGCGAGGAGTCGGTCATGCCATTCACCCTTCCCCCTCTACCCTACGACTATAAGGCGCTCGAACCGCATATCGATGAGCAGACTATGCGGATTCACCATGACAAGCACCACGCCGCCTACGTCAACAACCTCAACGCGGCGTTGGAGCCCCATCCCGACCTGCAGAAGAAATCGATCGAAGAGCTGCTCGCCAATCTGAACCAGGTCCCGGAAGGTATACGGACCAAGGTCCGCAACAACGGCGGCGGGCATGCCAACCACACGATTTTCTGGGAGATGATGGCGCCCGGCGGCGCCAAGGAGCCGGGCGGCGCGCTGGCCGAGGCCATCAAGGATGCCTTCGGAAGCGTGGCCACGTTCAAGGAGCAGTTTGCCAAGGCGTGCGTGGAACGGTTCGGCAGCGGCTGGGGTTGGCTCACGGTAGACCGCAGCGGGAAGCTGGTCATCGAAAGCACCCCGAACCAGGACACCCCGGTCATGGAGGGGAAGACGCCGGTGCTCGGGTGTGACGTGTGGGAGCACGCGTACTATCTGAAGTACCAGAACCGCCGCCCCGACTACGTGACCGCATGGTGGAACGCCGTCAACTGGACGGTCATCACCAAGCGGTTCGAGAAGGCCAGAGGGCTCGAGAAGGCAATGCGGTGAGCGAGCCGGTTATGGCTTCTCTCCCACGCCCGGGGGCGCCTGCCCCCGATTTCACCCTTCCTTCGACGTCGGGCACCGATGTCACCCTGTCGAAGCTCCGGGGAAGGAACGTCCTCCTGGCGTTCTTTCCCCTGGCCTTCACCAAGGTGTGTACCCAGGAGATGTGCTCGTTCAGCGAAGACTACGGCCGTTTTCGCGACGCCAATACCGAGGTCCTGCCGATCAGCGTGGACTCCATTCCCACGCTCCGGGAGTTCAAGGCCAAGGAGCGCATTTCGGTCGATCTGCTGAGCGACTTCAAGCGCGAGGTGAGCCGCCGCTACGGGACGCTCCTCGAGGACAAGTTCTTTTCCAATCGCGCCTACGTGCTGATCGACCCCGAGGGCATCGTCCGCTGGGCGTTCTCGGAGGACACTCCAAGCACCCGGCGGGAGAACCAGGAGCTGCTGGCACAGCTGGAGGCGCACCGGCGATCCGCATGAGCCGTCTGCGCCTGGGGGCGCTCTGCGTCGGCGTCCTCGTCGTCGGGGCGTGCCAGATCGAAGACCGCACCCCGACGGGTACCCGCCGGGATGAAGACAGGATCCAGCATCTCATCAGCCACTACGCGCGGAGCCTCTCGGCGCGCGACTGGACCGGGGTGCGGTCGCTCTTCTGGCAGGACGGCACGTATGCCGGGCCGCTCGGCCCCGGGGCACCGAGCAGCTACCATCAGGCGGTGTCCATCGATGTGGCGCTGCGCGTGCTGGACCGTTGGCTCCAGGGTGCGGAGCGACGGAACTTCGATGTCCGGGTCCTCCGCACCGATTTGCGGCAGGAAGGCGACCTGGCCGCCGCATGGGTGGTCACCAGCCGGCGTACCCCCTCTGGATCTACCTCCATCGAACGTGACTGGATCGAGCACGTGGTGCTTCGTCGGATTGACGGGGACTGGCGCATTCTGAGCGTGGCCGCGGTGTCCGCGCCGCAAGGGAGCGCGCGCTGACGTCGCATCGGGGACTGAAGCTGGTGGGCGCCGTCGCCAGGCTGCTGAACGACGGGCTCGAGGCCGACGAGACCTTAGTGGCGGTTGCCGAGTCGCTGCGAACCGGGTTGCCGGTCGACGGTGTCGGCATCTGGTTCCGCGACGCCGAGACCAGCTGCTTTCGCGTGGTGTCCTCCCCTCCGGCCTCCGGCCCGCCCCTTCTGGCTGACTCGCTTCAGGCCATACCCGATGGCGGTCCCGGCGCCCGCCTTCCGCTCGAGCACGACGAGGCGTGTATCGGGCTGCTCGAGGTGCGGCCCGAGCCGGATCCCGAGGCCCGCGATGTCCTGGTGGTCGTGGCCGACCTCCTCGCGACCTTCCTCGCCTCCCTGGCGCTGTCGGCGAGCTTCGCGGTCGAGGTCGCTGCGCAGTCTCGCGAGATCGACGAGCAGCGCCGTTTCACCAGCCTCATCATCGACAGCCTGCCGGTCGGGCTCTACGTCGTGGACCGGGATTACCGGATCCAGATCTGGAATCGCCAGCGCGAGATCGGCGCGCCCGGCCTCCGCCGGGACGAGGTGGTGGGCCGCCCGGTGTTCGAGGTCCTCACCCGCCAGCCGGCCGAAGAGCTCCGTGCCGACTTCGACCGGGTGTTCCAGACCGGCGAAATCCAGCAGGCCGAGCTCGAGGTCACGCTCGGCGGCGAGGTGCGCTCCTTCCGGTTGAGCAAGATTCCCATGCGGCTCGAGGGCGATGTGATCAGTCACGTGATCACCATCGGTGAAGACGTCACCGAGTCGCGCCGGACCCAGGGCCAGATCATGCAGAGCGAGAAGCTCGCGGCCATCGGCCAGCTGGCGGCGGGCGTCATGCACGAGATCAACAACCCGCTCGCCACCATCAGCGCCTGCGTCGCGGCCATCAGCGGCCGCCTGGAGGACCTCGACCAGCGGGAAAAGGCCGCCGTCGAGGAGTACCTCGAGATCATCGACAAGGAAGTGGACCGCTGTACCCGCATCGTCGATGGCCTGCTCGACTTCAGCCGGCCCAAAGGCAAGACCAAGGCTCGGGTGGTGTTGAACGCCCTGGTGGACGAGACCCTGTTTCTGTTGAAGCACCACCAGCGCTTCAAGCGCCTGACCGTGACTCGCGAGCTGGACCCTGCGCTTCCGACCACGACCGGCAACACGGAGCAGCTCACCCAGGTGCTCATGGCACTGATGCTCAACGCGGTGGACGCCATGGACGACCGGGGGAGGCTCACCGTGCGCACCGGGCGGAGCCCCCACCACTCCGACGAGGTCGTCCTGGAGATCGAAGACGACGGGATCGGCATTCCCCGGGCGGAGCAGTCCAAGATCTTCGAGCCGTTTTACACCACCAAGCCGCCAGGGCGCGGTACCGGCCTGGGGCTGTCCATCTGCTACGGCATCGTGGAGGAGCACCGGGGCCGGATCGAGGTGGATAGCCAACCGGGCCGGGGTTCGATCTTCCGGGTCTACCTGCCGGTGCATAGATCAAGCCCATGAAGATTCTCGTCGTCGAAGACGACCGCACCGTCGGCCAGTATGTAAAGCGGGGCCTCGAGGAGCAGCGGTACCACGCCGACCTGGTGGACGACGGCATGGAGGGGCTCCGGCTCGCATCCGGCGGACGGTACGACCTGATTGTCCTGGATCTGCGTCTGCCCGAGATGAACGGGCTGGAGGTCCTGCGCACCCTCCGGGACCGGGGCAACACCACTCCCGTGCTGGTGCTCACTGCCCAGGATGCCGTGGACTTCAAGGTCCAGGCCCTCCGCTCCGGCGCCGACGACTACG
>DASYVW010000139.1:0-3230 GCA_035936675.1 Gemmatimonadales bacterium | reverse complement strand
GGCCCCACGCCGGCATAGGCAGCCTTGGGAAGCAGCCGGTCCCACGATTTTCCGGCATACGAACTCACTCGCGCCGAGGCGTTGAACTGCTGGACCCAGGCCGGCAACTCCTTCATGTAGTAAGTGGAGGTGACGAACAGCGAGTCCTCCATCCAGTAGGCTCCGTCAGCCTTGTGGCCGCCGAGCATGATGGCAGACCGGTCCTTCCCGGCCATCGCGATGACGCGGCTCCGTCCGCCGCTGGCCCGCTTCAGCTCGTCGCCTACGGTAGAGCCGATCAGGTTGCGCGGCGAGCGCCCGGGCTGAGACGAGCCGATAAGGGTCACCGAGCTGTCGGCGGCGCAATACTCCTGGCGCCCTGACTTGGAGTCATACCACTGATTCGAGATGATGCCGTTCACGTTGGCATAGGTGCCGGTAAGGACGACGGCATGGCCGGGACAGGTGAACGTGACGGCGTGCTTGTATTCCGCCTCGGTGAAGTTTCCGCCTCGCCGAAGGAAGAGATTGAATCCGCCGTTTCCGAAGTAGGGCCTGAAACGTTGCAGGTAATCGGGCCGGAACTGATCGATCACAATGACCACGACCAGCTTCGGCCGAGTGGCCGGCTCCTGCGCCAGGGCAACACTCGAAAGGACGGCGAGAAGAAAACCGTAGAACCACTTCATCGTACCTTCCGCCGCTCGAACTCGGCGCGGGCCTCGCGGATGGTGGCTAAAACCCGGTTCTTCTCCTCCGCAGTATTCCAGTCCTTATTGGTTTCCGCGGCAGCCTCGAGCCGGCCGATCCAGGCCAGGAAGTACGTCGCGTCCTGCGGCGAGCGGACCAGTTGGCCGCCTACCGTCAGATAGATCGGACTGGTGGTGGCATACGGGTAGACGTCGAGGATGGGATACGCGGGGCCATTGCCACGCGCCCGGAGCAAATACCAGCCACTACTTTGGCCTGCTATGCGAACGGTGGTCGATACGCTTGTCCGATCGCCGTGAAGTGGAAGGCTGGCGACGACTTCCCCATTGCCCACAATCTCCAGGTGATCCACCGGGACGTTCGAGCGAAGCGTCACTCGGGCGAGCAACTCGTGTCTGCCGGCTGGAAGGCTCAGGACGTCACCCACGCCGTGGCCATTCAAGCTGAAATCGAGCAGGGGGCCATTGGTGGCGAAGCTCTTGCCCGCCTTGAGGGCGGCCAACCAGCGGCGGTGCTCCAGCGGGACTCCGCTCTTCACGAACACCCGGTTCATTCCCACCGGGCCCCTGAGCGAGGCGAAGTTTGCCATCGCGTCGGTTCCGGCACCGGCCGGGATACGGAAGCCACAGTTGAGGAGCTGATACCAGACCCTGGCGGTCGCCTGGTAGTCGTCCACGAATCCCAATGCTTCGTAGTAATCCACCTTACCCAGTGCCACGTCCACCGGCAGCTCGTTGGTCAGCGGCCGGGCGGTGTCCCGCGGATCGGGGTAGACATCGAAGGGATGGACGTACCCGGTGATCCCACCCTGCTCGTGGGCCAGGTCCATGATTGCGGCATTGGTAGGAAACAGGCTTGCGGCGGCAGTGTTGGTATACGCCGAGTAGCCCGGAAGGACGATATTGTGGCGGAGGCCGAGTAGACCCGCATGCCCCCAATAGCTGGTGTGGTACTCCTGATCATGCACGATCAGCGTTGTCGCGGTCGATACTGGGTCCGGCGCCCCGGTGAAGTAATCGATGTCGGGGAACCGGCCCTCCTTGTTGACGATCAGGTTCTCGACGACGTGCAGGTCCTCCGCGCGAGCCTGTGCAGCCAGGCGGGCTGGAGTATTGTGGTATGTGCCACCGTAGTTCATATGCACGTGGAGGTCGCCGCTGTACCATCCCTGGGCCGGCAGATCAGCCAATCGTGCCAGCGTCACTCGCATCGAGGCCGTCGAACCCGCTGAGAGAACGACTCGGCGTCTGACAACTCGATACTCCGGCCCCCGCGAGACCTCGACCGTAACCGCTCCGGCCGGCACGCTGAGAATGGAAGTGCCGGCGCTGTGGAAGTACCCGTACTCGAAGGGTCGCTCGCGGCGATCGAAGGCATCGTCGGCGTGGCGCCAGGCGTCATCCGGCGCCAAGCTCCGGCCGTCCTTGCCGGTGATGGAAACTCGCGCCGGGGCCAAGCGGCCGGTTTGACCGTCGATCACGGTGAGCCGGAGCCACCCGACAGGATCGCGATACACCCTTCGCTTGGCCTGCACCGATTGGCTGTTGCCGCCCGGGACATCCACGATGCGGAGCGCGGTGTTGCCATTCTCGTTGGAGATGAATGCGATACGGGTGCCGTCGGGCGACCAGCGCGGCGCAGTGGCGTCTCCCGCGCGGTAGGTGAGCTGAAGGGGATCTCCGCCGTCGGCCGTCATCAGCCAGAGCTGGTGCCACTGCCGGCCGAGGTACGAGCTGTACACCACTCGCTTGCCATCCCGGCTCCAGTCGGGACGAGCCTTCCAGGTGGTCTCCTCGTACCGTAGCTCGCGGGGCTCGGCGCCGGCGCGCGCAGGCATCCGCCAGAAGCCACCGGAGCCCCAGATGTGACCGCGGTTGGAAATGAAGATCAGATCCTTGCCATCGGGCGACCAGGTGGGGGAGAGATACTGATCGTGGCCCCCGTAGTAATAGCGCGGGAGGCCGCTGTCCCGGTCCTCGGTGATCCGTTCCGGCGTGCCGAGCCCGCCATCCGGCGTCAGCGGCGCCACGAAGATGTGCCATCGGCCTTCATAGGCGGTGGACACGAACGCGAGCCGGGTGCCGTCCGGCGACCAGCGGGGCTCCACATTGACGGCCCCGTCGGCCAGGAGCGATCGAGACTCCCTGCTGGAGACATCGAGCAGCCGGAGCTCGATAGCATCGTCCCGATACGACGCGTAGATGACAGTACGGCCATCAGGAGACCAATCAGGTTGGTAGTCGTACCCCGGACCGGACGTGAGCTGTCGCGCCTCGTCGCTGCCGATCCGTTGCCGCCAGAGCGAGCCCTGCATCGAGTAGATCAGCTCGGTGCCGTCCGGTGACCAGGCCACGGCGCTCGGTCCGCTAGTCACCTGCGGGAGGTACATCTCGCGAAAGTAGTAGCTGTGAGGCACCTTGATTTGCTGCAACACCGGCGCACGCTGGGCCGAAGCAGGAGTGGTGAGCGCCAGAAGACCCAACAGTGCCGCGGCGACCTTGACGACGTTCATGATCCGTCCGTGGAGGAGATCACCATGA
>DASYVW010000138.1:0-3315 GCA_035936675.1 Gemmatimonadales bacterium | reverse complement strand
CCTGGTGGCCGATCGAGCGGTGCAGCGGGAGATCCTGGCGCAGCTCGGCATGGACCAGGCAGTGCTTCAAAAGGAAATCGCGGCCGGCCGGCTGGTGCTCGTCGAGCACGCGGCGACGTGGCAGGCGCAACAGAAGAATTTCGAACGGCTTTTTATGACGGCCATCGCGGGCGGCGCCCGTTCCTTGCGGCTGGTTGGGGATGTGTGGGGGGTGGCCAGGAAGCTCACGCGGGATGATTTGGTGGAGTTCGAAGAGGCCTATGACCAGGTTTCGCGCCGCCTCCCGTTAGTCTCCCTGTGTCTCTATGACGTACGCCGATTCTCCAGCCTCGACGCGCTCAGGGCGTTGCGCGGGCACGGAGATGGCTTCCGGTACCCGGTAGAGCGTTGGATCGCTTGACTCGGACCAGCGCCCAGTGAGTCGATGCCTGCCGCGAGTGCAGTGGTTCTAGGGCCTTAACGGAGGTTCGTCTGCATGATTCGCAAGATTGCTTCTGGTGAGTACCGCCTGTACTCAAAGAAGAAGAATCCGAAGACAGGAAAGCGGCGCAATCTGGGCACGTTCAAGACCCGGGCGGCAGCAGAGAAGCACGAGCGCGCGGTGCAATTTTTCAAGAAGCGTTGATGACAGGATTGTCCCGCGACGGCGTCCACGGGTCATTACTACTCAGCAGGGGGCGCACCGCTGCGCGCGGTTGGTCGGCGATCCCTGCAGTCTGGTCCCGATCATTCCTGCGGCTCGTGGGTCCTGGAAAGAACGCCCGAGTACTCAGGGTGAGCCGGGCTTGCCTTGACCCCCGGTAGCGAGATCGTCACTACCCCGCTTCTTGTTTTCACTGATCGAGGAAAGGTCGGCTCATGAGCCTGAGCGTGCGAGAGTACCTGGATCGGGCCAAGGGCCAGACGATCCCACCACTCGTACTCGAGCTGATCCTGCGCTCCGGGAAATCGTTCTACATCAAGAACGTCTTTGCGGTCGATCAGAAGGCGGAAATGGTGCCCCTGCGCGTCTGGGACGTGCGCGCCCTGGCGCAAGCGGACCTGGATACTGTATTGCGGCGGTTGGGCGCGGTGCAGTCCCGGGATGAGCTGGAGAACATCGAGCGCCTGCATCCGAAGTTGGACCAGGGTAATCTGTGGGTTCTGCTCTCCGAGATTGAGGCGATTGTGGAATGGCATAGCGATCTCTGGCCGGGAGTCGATCGGCCCGAGGCTCGCCAGGTCGTGGTCGGCTTCAGACCCTAGAGACTCGTGGTTTCAGCGCGCGAAGCACTCGAGCGGTTACGAGCGGGCAATCGCAGATTCGCCTTGAACGTGCGCGGGTCTGACGCTTTCCTGAGTCACACCCGGCGCGCCGCACTGGCGACGGGGCAACAGCCATTCGCGATCATCCTTGGCTGCTCCGACTCGCGGGTTCCGGCCGAGATTGTGTTCGATCAGGGCCTGGGGGACTTATTCGTGATTCGGGTTGCCGGCAACATCGTTGCACCCTCCCAGGTCGGCAGCGTCGAATTCGCCGCCGCGCGCTACGATACGCGGCTGGTGGTGGTCCTCGGCCACTCGCAGTGCGGCGCAGTTGTGGCCACCTTCGAAGAGCTTCAGAGGCCGACCGAAAACCAGTCCCGCAACCTGCGGGCGATCGTGGACCGCGTGCGACCCTCGATCGAGGGATTGCTGGCGACTGACCTCAGGCACGATATGGAGGCGCTGGTGACGCAGGGAGTCCGGGCCAACATCCGCGCCTCCGTGGATCACCTGCGACACGGCTCCGAGGTGCTCGAGCAGTTGATCCAGGATGACGGCCTGCAAGTGGTCGGCGCCGAGTACTCCCTGGAGACAGGCGTCGTGGAGTTCTTCGATGGTGCGCCGGAGGCCCGCATGTGATGCGGCCACTCCCCGGCAGGGTCAGCGTGTTGCCTGCAGGTAGAAGTACAGGCCGACCCCTCCCACCACCGCCCCAGCGATCGTGATCACATCCTCATGTACGAGCAGGCCAGTAACAATTCCAGCTGCCCCAACGATCATCAGGATCTCCCCTTTACGTCGGTTGCCTCGGGCCCACTGAATCATCACTGCGCCACCAGGATGCACCGTCCCGAACGGCTGGCTGGCTGGAAGCCGCAGCTGTGCGGCGGCGACTAAGGTCTCCTGGCTGGGGGAGATTGGCTGGGATGCCGCCGTTTGCGCTATCAGTTTGACGGGCGCGGTTGCGAGCGCCACAAGGGCAAGGCCGGCCACCAGCATGACTTTCATGTTGCCTCCAATCGAGAGGTCTGCGGCTCAGCGGTAGGACAGATCGGCGGTCCCTAAGGAAGCGTAGGTGGCTGCTGGGCGGAATCGGGGTAATGCCTAGCTCCTTTGTGGGATAGCCGTCCCTGCCGCTTGCTACCATCCTTCCCGCCTGCCCCGTCCACGCGCCTGCAATCCTAGGCGCGTGGCCCGGCACGGGAGGGAAACCCGGACGATGACTGACCGCAAGTGGTTAAGGAAGAAATCCGCATCACCTGTCCCCGCTGACCAGTACCTCCCGACGGCTAACCGAACGCACTGGGAACCCCCAGTTGGCGAGCCTCCCCGCCACTCGGAGCAGCTCCGCCAATACGCCGGCGCGGTGCTCGTCACGCTGACGGCCACGGTGCTGCGCTTGCTGCTGCAGCCGTTAATCGGATTCGATTTTCCGTTCATCACCTACTTCGCCGCCGTGTTCGTCAGCGCCTGGTGGTTTGGGTTCAAACCCACCCTCCTGACGGTCCTCCTGAGCGCGTTCCTGACCAATCTACTCTTCTTTTCTCCGACCGGAGCCGACGGCCGGGCCGGATACCTGCTCGGCCTTATCGGGCTCGCCTTGTTCGTCGGAATCGGTGTCGGCACGGCGTACATGGGGAAGGGTCGCCTGGACGCGCAGCGTCGAGCCGAGACAGCGGCCGCGGAGGCGCAGCGCCTACAGGCCGTGGCCGAGGAGGAGGCTGCTCGCGCCGAAGAAGAGACGACTCGGGCGGACGAGGAGTCGGCACGCGCGCAAAGCGGCAATCGATTCTTCGCGCTTTCGCGAGACATGCTCTGCTTCACGGTCTGGCTGCCGCGGCGGGCGCCGGAGAAAGCGACGCCGACGGCGGCCAAAGCACCGCCCGCCCCTGGATCGAGGCCCTGGCGGGAGCGCGCACCGCGCTGGTGGTGGAAGACGACTACAAAGCCGCTGCATTGATCCGGGTGCACCTGGAGGCGGAAGGCTTCAAGGTGCTGCATGCCGCCTCGGCCGAGGCCGCGCTGGTGCTCGCAGTGCAGCAGCCCGTGTCGCTGATTACGCTGGACATT
>DASYVW010000137.1:0-1516 GCA_035936675.1 Gemmatimonadales bacterium | reverse complement strand
ATGGGCCTCCTGGCTCGACTCGCGCCGGCGAGAGCCAAGGCTCTCCGAGGGTTGATTTGGACAAGGGACGGTGAAGCGGCCCTAAAGGATGTGTGGCTATCGGCGGATTGGGCAGCGCTGGCCACCCCTCTACAAATCGCGATGCTGACCCGTGATCCAAAGGCGCCGATTCACTCGGAGTTTCGCCGACCGTACCTCATGGCTCTCCCAATCATTCGGGAGAACCCCAGGGTTGCCCGTGAGCTCGATGCCTTTGAGCGGTGGACTGAGGAGCATGGGCACGGGAAATGGGTGAGGGTGTCGAGCTTGCAGCGCGCCCTGAGCCCGTTGGTCACACAGGCGAGGACGCGGGGAGTGTTGCCAGGGTGGGAGGATTTGGGATCGCCTGGACAGTGGCGGTTTGTGCGTCTGAGCCTCGAGCGGGAGAAACAGCTACTCGGGACCCGACCACTTCACCTCCGGGCAATGCAGCGGTTTCAGAGTCCCGAGGCTCTCCGCTTGGCTGAGGAGGACGACGCAGAGCTCGCAGCCGCCGCCAGCCGCGAGCTTCCGTCGATCCTGGTGCAGTGCCGCTGCCAGCAGCGTTACCGCTTCACACGGCAGCAGCGAGTCTGCCCGTTTTGTGGAACTCCACCACCTCCGGGTCTTTCGGCGTAGGAACGTGCTGCCGCGGCAACGTTTTTCTGGATGTGAATGCCCTCTGATTGAGTCGTAGTAAGGCCATATTAGGCTAGTTAGACCCTTCCGACATCTCTCCGAACTCGTGCACCAAAATCTTTTCGCCGACCACGCAGTGATGCGCCTCAGTAGCGATTCTTACCTACTGGAGTTGCCGTCTGTTCCACCTCTCGTGGAGTCGTCGAATGCTGTACCTCGCTACCAAACAAGACCTGATCCCGCTCACTACCGGGTGTCGGAAGTACGGCCTTAGCTATCACTCGGTCTGGCCCAAGCTCATCGCCCGCCAGATCGAGGGCGAGCAGATCGACGGGCGGTGGTGGGTGTCGGACGCGGACCTGAAACAGTTGAGCCGGCAGCGCGCGGCCGAGCCCCAACCCGCCTGATCGGAAGGACACCTCGCCATGTTTACCACCAATCAGAATGTCATATCGTTTCGCGATGGCAAACCGGTTCTACCTGCGGGAAGTCCGTGGCAGGTGCCGGCACAACGAACCGCGACTCCCGGCATTACGAATCAGTTAAGTGCTGCCGCGCAATACCAGCCTGGGGGAGCGGGTTTGGCTCCTAGTGGGGGCATGACGAATCAGCTAAGCGCAGCTCCCCATTACCAAGCGGGCGGTGGTGGAATGAGTCCTACCGGGCGGGCAGGACTCGGGAGTCCATGGCAACTCCCGGCGCAACGACCGGCTCCGATGGCCGCTCAAGGCAGCGCCGCGGCGCAGTACCACCCCGGTATGGGGCAACGGAGGGGTGGTGCTGACCCCTGGGCTGATGGAACTATCGCATCGTTGTCGGGGCCTCAGGCCCGGGCCGCGTACATGGACTGGGATCCGCT
>DASYVW010000136.1:0-12743 GCA_035936675.1 Gemmatimonadales bacterium | reverse complement strand
GCCGGCAGATCCATCGCGATCTCTTGCGCCCACTCTTCTTCGGAACGCTGAATCAGCCGGCAACCTCGAGGAGCCGTGCCGCGCGGAGCTTCGGCGACATTCCGTTTCTGAATGGAGGCCTCTTCGAGCCGCACCGGCTGGAGCGGCGCTATGGTGCCGACATCCCCAACGAGATCTGGCGCGATGCATTCGACCGGTTGTTCGAGCGATTTCACTTTACTGTCTGCGAAGGCGACCGCAGCGGTGTCGCACCGGACATGCTGGGCCGGGTATTCGAGGGCGTCATGGCCCCCGAGGCGCGACACGCCTCGGGCACCTTCTATACACCCGCATCACTGGTGCAAGAGCTGCTCGACGCGGCCCTCGTTGCGCTTATTGCCGAACGGACCGGCTGGGGAGACCGGGAAGCCGAACGGCAGATGCGGAACCGCGACCCGAGAGCTGCAAGTGTCCTCAGCACGCTGACACTGCTCGACCCCGCCGTGGGATCGGGTGCCTTTCTGCTCGGTGCACTCGAACGACTCGCGTCGATTGAACCAGATGAGCGCCGTCGATCGGCCAGGAAGCGTCACGTCCTGCGGCACAATCTGTTCGGGGTAGACCAGAGCGCCGCTGCTGTACGCCTTACCGAGCTCCGTCTCTGGCTGGCGGTGATCGCCGACGATCCGGCGGAAAGGGCGGACGCGGTGAGTCCGCTTCCCAACCTCGACTGCCTCATTCGACAGGGCGACAGTCTCTTCGATCCACTGGGGTGGGCCGCGGGAGTGGCGGTGCAAAGGCCGGGACTGAGCCACGAGCTTGCCAGGCTTCGGCAGCAGGCGGTCACCGCGTCGGGGCCGAACAAGCACTCGCTGGTTCGGCGACTCCGGGCAATCGAGGCGCAGGCGCTGGACCAATCCCTCGGCATGGCGGAGGAGAGGCACC
This sequence comes from Gemmatimonadales bacterium, assembly GCA_035936675.1. Lineage (GTDB taxonomy): Bacteria > Gemmatimonadota > Gemmatimonadetes > Gemmatimonadales > GWC2-71-9 > CAVVWJ01. Next base: position 11,819 of record DASYVW010000136.1, on the reverse strand, counting down.
GGTCGGAGATCGCGGACTGCCTGCAGCAGGCGCGAGCGAATGATCTCTTCGGCCAGCGGCGAGGTCTGAATCACGAATCGCGCACCACACTCCTGGGGCTGCGTACCGGGCTTCGGGAAGTGCGGCATGCCCGGCGCAAGCTCGCCCGTGATGGTGAAGTCCCCTGGTTTCACTATCAGAGTCACTTCGCGGATGTGTTCGCCGCCGGCGGTTTCGACATTGTGATTGGCAACCCGCCCTGGCTGAGATCGGAACAGCTGACGTCCGCACTCAGGAGCCGACTCGCGGGGCGATATCACTGGTGGCGATCGAATGTCCGGTGCTACGGCAACGGTCCGGACCTGGCCGTGGCCTTTCTCGAGAGGGGACTCGAGCTGGCTGCTCCGGCCGGTGTCGTCGCCATGCTGGTCCCGGCCAAGATCACGAGTGCGGGATATGGTGCCGCGGCACGCCATGCGCTGGCCAGCACCACAAGACTCCATGCGGTCGCGGACCTCACCGGATCTCCGCAGGCCGAGTTTGAGGCAACGGTGTACCCGCTGGCCATCGTTGCCGGCAAGGCAGCACCGCTGGATGGGCACCGGGTACGCACCACACTTTCGCTCGAGAACCAACGGCAGGTCATGCAGACAGAGCTCCGGGGTGGCGGGCCCTGGATCCTGGTCCCCGACCAGCTGAGGGATGCCGTCGCCGAACTGGAGCAGACCCAGCCCAAACTCGGCGAGAACGCCATCTGCCACCTGGGCCTCAAGACCGGGGCCAATCGGATCTTTCTGAATCCGCCAGCCGATCTCGAGGCTGAAGTGCTGCGCTGGGCAATACGGGGCCGCGATCTCAGGCCTTTCCGCTGGCAGAGCAGGACGCGGCTGCTCTGGACCCACGATGATCGGGGACACCTTCGCCGCGAGCTTCCCCCCAGGGCCGCCGCGTATCTCAGTGTCCATCACGCCGAGCTTCGAGCCCGCAAGGATTTCAAAGGCGGGTCACCCTGGGGGGTGTTTCGCACTCAGCCCGCCGTGGCTCGATACCGCGTTGTCTGGGCCGACCTGGCACGCAGTTTGGTTGCCGTAGCCCTGAGCAAGCCGTCCGATCGTGAACACATACCACTCAACAGCTGCTATGTGGCGCCGATGCGTACGGGCGCAGAAGCCGAGCGACTCGCCGCGTGGCTCAACTCGACCTGGCTCAGGGCCGCCGCCCGCACCGGGGCCGTACCGGCAGCCAGCGGGTTTGCTCGCTTCAACGCGCAGGTAGTGGCCCGTCTGCCGCTGCCGGATAGGGTGCTGGCCGATGGGAGACTCAGCCGCATCGCCCGTGAAGGTCGTGCCGGCCAAGCGGTACAGGAGGAACTGGATGATATCGTGGCGCGACACCTTGGACTCTCGGCCTCCGCCCAGATTGCACTCCGCAGTGTGGTGGACGTCGCCGCCCAGCATCGTCGCTGAGTCACTGGAGGCAGTGCCCGATCCACTGGTGACAGCGCTCCGCCCGGGCCCACCGGCCTCCGGAATGGCTGTGGCAGGCGCGTTGGCTCGAAGCCTCGCGCCGATGGAAGCGACCGATGAGGCACCACCGTGGCTGCTGCCGGAACAGGTTCAAAGCTTTCGCCGGGTGCTCGCGGCGCTACGGCGTCACGGGGGAGCGGTGCTGGCCGATCCGGTAGGAACTGGAAAGACCTATGTCGCACTTGCCGCCGCCGCCGCACTGAATCGTGGGTCGACGGCATGCCTGGTGCCGGCAACACTGCTGGCTCAATGGGAATCAGTTGCGGCTCGACTCGGAGTCCGGGTGACGCTGTGCTCTCATGAGCAGGTGAGCCGGGGAAAGTTACCCAAGGGCACTCGAGGGCTGGTCGTCATCGACGAGAGTCACCACTTCAGAAACCCGGCGACCCGGCGCTACCACCATGTGGCACCGTGGCTGGTCGGACGGGCTGCTCTGATGGTCACCGCCACACCGGTGGTGAACCGCACAGCCGACCTGGGCAACCAACTGCTCCTGGGAGTACGCGACGACGCGCTGCTGCTGGACGGCATCGCCTCGCTTCGGACGCTTCTCAGGAAAGGATGCACGACGGTCTCGCTGGGACAGCTCGTGGTCGAGGGCAATGTGGCCGGCGACCGGCGACCCGGCACCATCCCCAGGATCACCAGCCCTACCAGCGGAGAATGCGCCGCACTAAACCGCATCATGGAGATGCTGGGCCGGCTTCGACTCTCGCGTTCGGAGCCGATCGCCGCGTTGCTGCGGGGGGTCCTGCTGCGATCCGCCGGCTCCAGCCCCGCGGCGCTGACCGCCGCGCTTTGCCGCTACCGAAGGCTGCTTCGTCATGCTCGAGATGCGTTGAGATCGGGAAGGGTGATGGATCGCTCCGAGATCCGGCGCTTCACGGCGGAGCTGGGCGATCAACTGATCTGGTGGGAGTTGATGCCGCTGGTCGAGACGGGGAGCGACATCGAGTTGAGCGATCTCGAGGAGATCGACGACCTGATCCAGTCGATGGGCAATGTCGCCGAGGATGGCGATGACAAACTGACGCGTCTCTGCGAAATCCTGAGTGATGGGGTTCCCAGCCTGGTCTTTACCGCATTCAGAGAGACGGTTCGCTACCTCCGTGACCGCATCGGCGATTCCAAATTGGCGTGGTGTACCGGGGAGCGCGCCGGGATCGGGCGCACACTACTGCCCCGGCCCGTTGTGTTAGGCTGGTTTCGAGAGGGCACATCGAGCAGCCTTGCACCACGACATCTCGTCGTCACCGACGTAGCGGCGGAGGGCCTCGATCTCCAGCGTGCTGGGCGGGTAGTGCACTACGACTTGCCCTGGACCCCCATGCGGCTGGAGCAGCGCGAAGGTCGGTCGGTGCGATATGGCTCCCGATACGCGCAGGTGGAAGTAGTTCGGTTCACTTTGCCACCTGGCCTGGAGCGTTCGCTTCGGCTGGAGCGTATGCTGGCGCGAAAGCGCCGGCTCCCTGGGCTGGTGGGCCTGGGCTCGGCGGGAATGCGCGTCTGGCGCTGGCGAAACGAGCTCGCACTGCGGTTCGCCGGCGCTGAGGCTCTCGCCGGTGTCGCTCGGGTCGTGAGTCCGCACGAGGGCCTGCTGGCAGGGTTCGCGCTTCACAGCGCAGGAGATCGTTCCGCCTGTCTCTCCACCACCGTGCTCTGGCTGGAGCGGGACGGATCCTGGACCGAAGCGCCTGAGGCCTTGAGCCTGTGGCTCGGGCGGGGGGCCGCCGCCCGCGAGCTGGTCCCCGTCGAGGAGACTCGTCTGCGGAGTTGGCTCGTGTTGCTCGCTCGCCCGATCAAGCAACGCCTGACTCTCACCGGCAGCCGACGCTGGCTCGCGCCCGACCCGGCACCCGCCGTCCGTCTGGTGGCGGCCCGCCTGCAGGCGTTCACCCGGGAGGCCGCACGGATGCACCAGCCGAACCGCTTGGTACAGTTGGAGAATGCGTTGGGATTCGTGACGCGGGGGCACACCGCGGGCGAGGCCGCGCTTATAGAGCGGTTGGCAGAGTCATCCGATGCGGAGCTCGATCAGGTTACCCCAAAGCTTCCGCAAGGTCGAGCCCAGTGGTGCGGCATTGAGGCGAGGCTCACTGGACTGGTCCTGTTTGGTCCCGGAGGCTGAGCCGTGACGGACCGGTCTCGAGCTAGCTTCCATGCCATGCCTCGATTGCAGACCGCCCTCTTCGATCTCGACGGAACCCTGATCGACTCGATCAGGCTCATCCTCGACAGCTATCATCACACGCTGACCCAGCACAACCTGCCGGCAAGAACGGACGACGATTGGCTCAAGGGAGTCGGCACCCCGTTGGCGGTGCAGTTCTCCGAGTGGCGGAAATCTCCCGAGGTGCTCGAGGCGTTGATCGCGACCTACCGGGAGTACAACCTGAAGCACCACGACAGCATGGTGACGGTCTACCCCGGCGTGCTCGAGGCGGTGCGCGCAATCAAGGCGGCCGGCATCCAGACCGGACTGGTCACGAGCAAGAACCGCCTGGGTGCGGTCAGGGGTCTCAGGCTGGTCGGCCTCGAGGCGCTGATGGACGTGCTGGTCTGCGCCGACGAGGTGACCAACCCCAAACCCCATCCGGAGCCGGTGGAGAAGGCGGTGGCGCTGCTCGGCGCCGATCCCGCAAGCACAGTGTACGTGGGCGACAGCATCCACGACATGCACTCAGGGCGAGCGGCGGGCGTCAAGACCGCGGCGGCGCTCTGGGGACCGTTCGGAAGGGATCATCTGGAGAGTGCGAGTCCGGATTACTGGCTGGAGAGCCCGGCGGATCTGGTTGCCTTGCTGGTGAGAGGTGAGAGGTGACCTCTCGCCTCATTTGGAGTCCAGTACCTCACGCAGCTGGCGCATGAGCGCGTCCACCGTGAACGGTTTCTCCACGAACCCGGTTCCCGCCGGCATCGCGCCGTTGTTTGCGATCGTCGTTTCGGCGTAGCCCGACATGAAAACAACCGGCAGCGCCGGGTTCTGGACCCGGAGCTGCTGGACCAGCTCATGACCACCCATCACGGGCATCACCAGGTCGGTCAGCACCAGGTCGATTGCTTCGGGGTTGCCCTCGTAGATCCGGAGGGCCTCGCTGCCGTTACCGGCCTCAATCACACGGTATCCGTGCCACTCGAGCAGCCGGCGCACCGACGCGCGTACAGTGTCCTCGTCCTCGACGAGCAAGAGCGTCTCTGATCCACCCTGGGGCACCTCTCTCTGAGCGGTAGTCAGCGCCGGCTCGGATCCCAGGTACTTCGGCAGGTAGATCGTGAACTCGGAGCCCTGACCCGGCTGGCTCTCCACCGTGATGTGCCCCTCGCTCTGCTCGATGATGCCGAAGGCGGTCGAGAGTCCGAGGCCGGTGCCGCTAAACCCTTGCTTGGTGGTAAAGAACGGCTCGAAGACTCGAGCCTGGGTGGCGGCGTCCATACCGCTCCCGGTGTCCTTTACTGCAATCGTGACGTACGGTGTCTCCTGAGCCGCGTCATCCCGGTAGAGTTGGGTGTTGGCGGTGGTGATCGAGACCCGGCCACCACCAGGCATGGCGTCGCGCGCATTCGTGATCAGGTTGACCAGGACCTGCTCCATCTGGGCGGGATCCACCATCACGTTGCCGGCCTCGGGGTCGAGCAGCAGATCGAGCGCCACGTCGGTGCCGAGCAAACGGCTAAGCATCGGCTCGAGCTCCGTGGTCAGGCCGTTGAGGGATACCACACGCGGCTGAAGCATCTGCCTCCGGCTGAACGCGAGCAGCTGCCGGGTCAGTGCGGCAGCGCGTTGGCCGGCGTGCCGGATCGCCTCGATATCGGCCCGGAGAGGGTCGCTCGGGCGGAGCTCCTGGAGAATCAGCTCGCTGTAGGTCAAAATTCCGGTGAGCAGGTTATTGAAGTCGTGAGCGATTCCTCCGGCGAGCCGGCCAACGGATTCCATCTTGTCCGCCTGGCGCTCCTGAGCTTCCCGCTGACTGCCGGCCTCCGCTTCCGCCCGCTTCCCGGTAACGTCCTCACTGAGGTTGAGCGCGCCTACCGTCTGGCCGTCCGCGTCCCGAATCGGCACGGCGGAGTTGACGATGGTCTTCTGGCCACCTCCAGGGACGTCGATCGTTATCTCCTGATTGAGCGAGCTCTCACCACTCTCGAGAGTCTGCGCGGCACCCCACTCGTTCGGCTGGACCGGCTGGCCGGTTGCCGCCCAGCGGGTGTTATAGCCGGGGAGTTGGTCGAGGCCCAAGTAACGCACCGGGCCCCAGATCTCCCGGCTCGCGGTGTTGTCCACCACGATCCGGCCCTGCCGGTCCACGATCCAGATGCCGGTGGGCAGCACGTCCAGCACCTGGTGAAGCCGCCGCTCCGACCGCCGCCCCTGAGTGAGGTCGGCCATGGCGCTGATCACCCGGACCGGTGCGTTGGTCTCGTCGTGAACGATGCGGGCCCGGTCCTGCACGTCGGCATAGGAACCATCGGCGCGGCGGAAGCGGTACTCCTCGGACCAGACTGTCTCACCCTGCCTGATCGCTGAGTCGAGACTTTCAACCACGCGCTCGCGGTCTTCGGGATGCAGCCGCTCGTACCACCAGTCCGCTGTGGTCCCCAGCTCGGCCGGCTGATAGTCCAGCAAGGGCCCGGTTCCTTCGTCCCAGATCACCTGATCGGTGAGCAGGTCCCAGTCCCACACCACTTCTTTCGAGGCCTGGGCCACGAATCGATACCGCTCTTCGCTGGCTCGCAGCGCCGCTTCGGCCTGCTTCCGCTCGGTGATGTCCTGAATCCCCGCGATGAGGTGCGCCGGCTTTCCCTCGGCGTCAGAGACGAGGGACACGTTCACCAAGGCCCAGAGCACCTCGCCGGAACGAGTCAGGTAGCGCTTCTCCATCGTGTACGTGCGGCACTCGCCGGTGAGCAGGAGCCGGAGAGCCTCGCGGTCGGCCGGTACGTCGTCAGGGTGGGTGCGAGCTTCGGCGGAGAACCCGACCAGGTCGTCGGGGGCGGCACCGAGCATGTCACAGAGGGCCAGGTTCACCCGGAGCCAGCGTCCATCGGGTGACAGGACGGCCATCCCTATTCCCGACTGCTCGAAGGTGCCGTAGAACTGCTCATCGCTGTCTCGGCGACCCTGCTCCGCCTGGCGGCGCCAAGCCATCTCGCGGCGAAGCTCGATCTCGGTTACTGCCGATGCTGCAAGATCTTTCAGTAGGGCGATATCGCGCTCCGACCACAGTCGCGGCATCTTGTCGACAACGCTGAAGCTTCCAACCGTCTGGCCATCGCGGGTGACCAGAGGTACCCCGGCGTACGCCACCCAGCCGAGCTCCCGGATGGCCGTGCTGTGGCGGAGCAGTGGGTGGCGCCGGGCGTCCTCGACCACGAGTTGCTCGCCGGTGGAGACCACCTGGGCGTCGAAGGAAAACGAGAGCGGAGCCGCGCGACGGCTGGCCCACGGCTCCGGTAACCCCATGGCGCTCTTAAAGAACTGACGATCTTCCGAGATGAGCGAGATAAGCGCGACGGGGGTGCCCAACAGCCGCGAGGCCATCCGGGTCAGGCGATCGAAACCTTCCTCAGGCGGGGTGTCCAGAAGGGCGGTATGGCGCAGGGCGGCCAGCCGGTCGGGACGGGTGAGCAGACTATAGGTCATAGAACCGCGCCACCCATCTTCACACCGGGCCCGAAGTTGGCACTTCGTGGTTCAATTTGGTGGTCCACTTTGGGGCGGATTGGGGGGCCCCGGAGTGGCTTTATCGGGGAGAACCTACAGTCTGGGACACATTCTGCAATTGGTGTACCGGGTAATTCGGTGGATAGTTTTGCCGCCGGGCCTCGGTTACCACACCTGCTCGGGTTTCCCGCCAGTAGCCCACCAGCCTCGACTCTGACCCGCCGAGCCGCTTGCCGCTTGCCGCTGCTGTACGAAACTCCGGGAGAAATCGAGTGCGATCTTCGGAACGCCGACCCGGCCGCTGCAAGAGCTTCAAAACTTGCCAAGCTTGTGGTGTGGACTATCTTCTGGCCGCTCTCTCCCATCACCAAGGTTGTCTCGATGCGACTCCTCCCCCGCGATGAAAAGTTCTTTGACCTCTTCACCTCGGTTGCTTCGCTGAGCGTGGACGCAGCCAAGCTCCAGCTCGATCTCCTCAAAGCCGACGGACTCCACCGTCCTGCCATTGTCGATGCGATCAAGCGCCTGGAACATGAAGCGGACCAGGTAACCCTCGAGGTGGTGACTCGGCTGGACCGGGTCTTCATCACCCCACTCGACCGAGAGGACATCCACCTGCTCGCCTCCCGGCTGGACGACGTGGTGGATCTGATCGACGGGACCGCGCACCGGGTGCAGATGTATAGAGCTGGCGATGCCCCGGTCGGCGCGGTCCTCCTGGCCGAGGTGATCGTGCGGGCCACTCAGTCTCTGCTGGTAGCGGTAGAAGCGCTGGAGAAGAACAAGAGCGGCGTCGTGCTCGAGGCGTGTGCCCAGGTCAAGCGGCTGGAGGAGGAGGGCGACTCGGTGTACCACGAGTGGGTGGCCCGGCTGTTCGACGGGAGCCCCGATGCGCTCGTGGTGATCAAGTGGAAGGAGATCTACGACACCCTGGAGAAGACCCTGGATCACATGGAGGACGCGGGGAACGTGCTGGAGTCCATCTCCATCAAGCACGGTTGAGCATGGACCACAACGTCACGTACGTCCTGACGATCGTGGCGGTGGCGCTGGTATTCGATTTCATCAACGGGTTCCACGACAGCGCCAACTCGATTGCCACAGTCGTCTCGACCCGGGTCCTGAGTCCGGGGCTCGCGGTGGTGTGGGCCGCGTTCTTCAACTTCGTGGCCGCATTCGTAGTCGGCACCGCCGTAGCCAAGACGATCGGAAAGGGACTCATCGACGTCAGCGTGGTCGATCCGAATGTGATTCTCGGCGCACTCCTCGGAGCGATCGTGTGGGATCTCATCACCTGGTACCTCGGCCTTCCCAGCTCCTCCTCTCACGCACTGCTCGGCGGCTATGCCGGCGCCGCTATCGCCAAGGCCGGGTTTGGCGCGCTCATCCTGGGCGGATGGGTGCTGCCCGTGGCATTCATCGTCGTGTCACCACTGTTAGGCATGTCGATCGCACTTGCCTTGACGGTGATGCTATCCTGGCTGCTCAAGGGCGCACGCCCGGGGCCGCTGGATCGGATCTTCCGAAGGCTGCAGCTCATATCCGCGGGACTGTATTCCCTGAGCCACGGCGCGAACGACGCGCAGAAGACGATGGGTATCATCGTCAGCCTTCTCGTGGCGAGCCAAGCCAGCTTCGCGGGACAATCAGGATGGCTCCACCGGTTTTATCTGCGCTCGGCCGACCACATCCCGCTTTGGACCATCCTGTCGGCGCATGCCGCGATCGCGCTGGGCACGGCTGCCGGCGGATGGCGCATCGTGAAGACCATGGGTACCCGGATCACCCGGCTTCGCCCGTTCGGGGGGTTCTGCGCGGAGACCGCGGGAGGGATCACTGTGTTGCTCGCCTCCAGCCTGGGCGTGCCGGTCAGCACTACTCACACCATCACCGGGGCCATCGTCGGCGTCGGCGCGGCGCAACGACTCTCCGCGGTGCGATGGGGCATCGCCAAGCGAATCGTCTGGGCCTGGATCCTCACGATGCCCATGAGCGCCGTCATTGCGGCGTTATCGTATTTGATTTTGAGTAAGAGGATTGGGCTGTGAAATGGTCACGCCGCTTGAATCAACCTTCGACTTTCGATGGCATCCCGGTAATCGTCCAGCAGCCGATCGTACACCTCATCCCACCCTCGTTCTGCCGCCGTCCGTAGCGCCCCTTCCGCCAAGCTCCGCCGCAGGGTCGGATCCTCGATGAGCCGGCGGAGGCCCTGGGCGATGGCCCCAGTACTGTTCGGGGCAACCAGCCAGGCGTTCTCCCCATGCTTCGCGAACTCGAGCACGCCTCCCGCCGCCGCCACGAGTGACGGCAGACCCGATCCCATCGCCTCGAGCAGCGAGTTGCCGAAGGTCTCGGTGGCGGAAGGAAAGGCGAAGATGTCCGCGGAGGAGTACGCGGCCGACAACTCGAGCCCGTGCATGAGGCCGGTTACGTGCACGCCGGGGATTTCTCTCCGCCGGATCTCATCCTCGAGTGGTCCCCGTCCAACCAGTGCCAGCTTTGCCGAGCCGCGATACGGAGCCAACGCGTCCCAGGCCTTCAGCAGGAGGGTAAGGTTTTTCTCCCGGGCAATGCGGCCGATATAGGTGATGAGGAGATCGTTGGGGCCGAGGCCCAGCGCTCGGCGATAGCCTTCACTGCGGAAACGCGGATGGAAGAACGCGGGGTCCACCCCCCGGCTCCAGACGCCGGTGTGAGTGACCCCGCGACTGTGGAGATGCTCCTCATAAATGCGCGATGGGCATAGCACTGTGTGCGCCTGACCGTAGAACCACCGCAGGTAGTGCCACCCGGCCCGTAGGGCCCAGTCCACTCCGTACCGGGTGGCGTATTTGTCGTAGTCGGTGTGGGCGGAAGCCACGAGAGGAAGCCCCAGGCGGCGCGCGGCTTTGAGTCCCGCCAGACCCAGCGCGAACTCGGTGGCTACGTGCACCACGTCCGGCCGGAATCTCCCGGCGTCCTCGATGACGTCACGGAGACGAGGAAAGGCCCACTGGACGTCCTGATACAGGAAGAGCGGGATGCTGGGCGACCGGTGCACCTCGGGGCGGTCGGTCTCGCCCTCCGGCAACGGGTAGGTGGCCGAGTAGACCCGGACCTGATGGCCCCGATCCTCCAATGCCCGGGTGAGCCGCAGCAGGGTGACTCCCACGCCGCTCACCATGGGCCAGTAAACCTCGGAAAACAGGGCTATCCGCATGCCGCTAAGGCTACGGTGACCTGCGTTAGGCGACAAGGCCAGACCGTTCAGCGCCTACTAGATTCCGGACATGCGCATCCGCGAGCCCTTTAATGGAGCGTCCCACCTGGTCGGCCTGCTGCTGGCGTGCGCCGGCACCTGGCTCCTGCTCCGCTGGGCTAGCGACGCCTGGGAGGTGGCGGCATTCACGATCTACGGCGCCACCCTGATTCTGTTGTACGGCAGCAGCTTTCTCTATCACTCCCTCCCGGTGACAGGGCGGCCGCTCAAAGCGCTACGAACCCTCGATCACATCGCGATCTACTTCCTGATTGCGGGGACCTACACCCCGGTCGCCCTGATCACGCTGCACAGCCGCCTGGGCTGGAGCCTTCTCGCGGCCGTGTGGCTGATCGCGCTGGCCGGCATTCCTTTCAAGCTCCGGTACCTCGACGCCCCGGTCTGGGTCTCGACCAGTACCTATCTGGCCATGGGATACCTGGCGCTGGTGGCCATTGTTCCTCTCGCTCAGGCGGTATCGCTCAGCGGGCTGCTCTGGCTGGTCGCCGGCGGTGTGGCGTATACCGTGGGCGCGGTGATCTACTCACACCGGCGCCCCGACCCATTTCCTGGCCGGTTCGGCCATCACGAGATCTGGCACCTGCTCGTGATGGCCGGCAGCGCATGCCACTTCGCGTTCATGGTCTACCACGTCGTGTGACCGAATGACCCTGGAGATTCGTGCACCGTATATCGAGGAGACGGCCCGCATCGTCACGCCGGAGGCGCTCGCCTTTCTCGAGTTGCTCGCCCGGCACTTCGGGCCCCGGCGGAAGGCTCTGCTCGGCCGAAGGCAGGAGGTTCAACGCTCGATTCGGGACGGCAAGCTGCCGGACTTCCTGGATGAGACGAAAGAGATCCGCGAGCGGAGCTGGACGGTGGCGCCGGCTCCCGCCGACCTGGACAACCGTCGGGTCGAGATCACCGGGCCGGTCGAGCGGAAGATGATGATCAACGCCCTCAACTCAGGGGCCAGGGTGTTCATGGCAGACTTCGAGGACGCGCTGTCGCCGCCCTGGCCCAACGTCATCGCGGGACAGGTGAACTGCACCCAGGCGGTACGGGGTACCCTGGAGTACACCAGTCCGGAGGGGAAGCGTTATCGGCTGGGGGATCGGCTCGCCACCCTCGTGGTCAGGCCCCGGGGCTGGCATCTGGAGGAGAAGCACGTGCTGGTGGATGGGGAGCCTATGTCTGCCAGCCTCTTCGACTTCGGTCTTTACTTTTTCCACAATGCCCAGGAGTTGTTGGCACGTGGTAGTGGTCCATACTTCTACCTCCCAAAACTGGAAGGCCACACCGAGGCGCGGCTCTGGAACGAGGTGTTCGACCTGGCCCAAGATGCCCTCGGAATCCCTCGGGGAACCGTCCGCGCCACCGTCCTCATCGAGACAATTCTGGCGGCCTATGAGAT
>DASYVW010000135.1:0-5839 GCA_035936675.1 Gemmatimonadales bacterium | reverse complement strand
GGCGAGGAGATCGATGGGGTCACGCTCGATGGGCAGCTCGAAGTAAACCTGGAGCCGGCCTGGCACGCTGCGCATCGTTTCCTGAATCGCGTTCACCCCGTCGGCCTTCGCCTCGATGGTATCCACCGTCATACCCGGGGTGGTGCCCGCATGGCGGCGTTGGAAGTCAGCGATCTGGATCAGGTCACCGGCAAGGTCCGGCCCCACCAACGCGCTCAGCCGCCATGGCGGGCCTCCGGCTCGCTGGGAGGAGCGGTCGCCGGCCGCTTCCTCGAATTCGGCCAACCGGGTCGCCGACACGATGAACCGACCAATAGCCCAGGCTTCCGGGCCTGCCCGGTAGCGGGAATAGTTGTCGACGGCTGCGCTCATGCCCAGCCCGGCCGGAGGGAACAGGCCGGCGTAGTCGATGCTCTGGCGGAGTAAAGTGTGAACTGGGTTCATGGCATTTACCTGCTAGAATGTGGCGGCATTCAGGCCGATCATGCTAGGCAGGCGGTTTGCCGGAGTGGTGGTCAGCACGCCATACTTCGAAAGGGTGCCGGCAGGCTCTCTCGGTGGCGCCAACTGGCCGTACAAAACGAAAGGTGTTCCCCCGCATGACAATCGCCAGCATCAATCCGGCAACCGGCCAGACGATTCGCACTTTTCGCCCTATCTCCGATCAAGAGCTGGAGGCCCGCCTCCAGTGCGCGGCCGATGCATATGACCGGCACCGGCGGACGCCTATTCGGGAGCGCACCGGGATGCTCCTCCGCGCAGCCGAGATTCTGGAGAGCGAGAAGGAGGAGTTCGGTCGTCTCATGGTCACCGAGATGGGCAAAACCCTGAAGGCGGCCGTGGAAGAAGCTGCCAAGTGTGCCTGGGGCTGCCGCTACTACGCGGAAAACGCGGAACGATTTCTGGCCGATGAGAAGGTAGATACCGGGCCGGCGCAGACGTTCATCGCCTACCAGCCGATCGGTCCCATCCTGGCGGTGATGCCGTGGAACTTCCCCTTCTGGCAGGTATTCCGGTTCGCAGCTCCAGCGCTGGCCGCCGGGAACGTAGGATTGCTCAAGCATGCGTCGAACGTGCCGCAGTGCGCCCTTGCCATCGAGGACATCTTCCGCCGTGCCGGCTTTGCCGAGGGCTGCTTTCAGACCCTCCTGATCGAGACCGAGCGGGTACGCCGAGTCATCGATGATCCCCGGGTTGCGGCGGTGACCCTGACCGGCAGCATGGGGGCAGGCAGCCATGTGGCCAGCTCGGCCGGGAAGGAGATCAAGAAGACGGTGCTCGAGCTGGGTGGCAGCGACCCCTTCATCGTGATGGCCAGCGCCGACTTCGAGGCCGCGGTACGAACCGCGGTCCGGGCCCGAACCATCAACAACGGACAGTCGTGCATCGCCGCCAAGCGCTTTATCGTGGCCGAGTCGATCGCCGACGAATTCGAGCACCGGCTGGTGGCGGGGATGAAGGCCCTTGTGGTTGGCGACCCCATGGACCCGGCGACCGACGTGGGGCCACTGGCGAACGAGGCCCAGGTCAAGACTCTCACCGAACAGGTCGAACAGTCAGTGCGTGCCGGCGCACGGCTCCTCACCGGCGGCCATGCCCTCGACCGTCCGGGCTACTACTTCGCGCCCGGGGTGCTGACCGGGGTCACCGAGGACTCCCCGGCCTATCGCGATGAGATCTTCGGGCCGGTTGCTTTGCTCTTCCGGGCGCGAGACATCGACGAAGCCATCGGCATCGCCAATGACTCGCCCTTTGGTCTCGGTGCCAGTGCCTGGACCAGGGACGCGCGCGAGCGGAGCCGCTTCATTGCGGAGCTGGAGGCCGGAATGGTGTTCATCAACGCGATGGTCGCTTCCGATCCCCGGCTTCCATTCGGTGGGGTCAAGCAGTCCGGGTACGGCCGGGAGCTGAGCGTCTACGGGTTGCGGGAGTTCGTCAACATCAAGACGGTGTGGATCCAACAGGAGGCGGCCCAGAACCTGAGCAGATCGGAGTAATAGCGGGGTAAACGCCTCACCCGAGGCGGCATGGGTTGTGCCTTAGCTCACTACCCAAACGTTCCCGGCTCGTTACGTTGTCGTTACCTTTTAGAGTCGGCACCCCCGCATCCGCTCGGAGTTAGGGTCATGTACATAGATCCCACCACGGGAAGTTTGGTCCTCCAGTTCCTGGCGGCCGGTATCCTCTCGGTCCTTGCCATGGCCAGCCGCGTGCGAGAGGCTGTCAAGAATTTCTTCAAACACTTGGTCCCGCGTCGAGGCCGGTGGGCTGGCAAGCCGTAGAGGGATCGTTCCGCGATCCCAGCGGTTTCGTTTACAGCCGCGACGGCACCCTCTATCGTCAGATCAATACCAGCTTTCGTCAGCGCTTCGAGGCGTTTCTTGCCTCGGGGCTGTACGACGAGCTGGTTCGCGATGGGCTGCTGGTGCCTCACGAACAGGTGGGGCTCGAGCTCTCGGCGACCAAGGACGCCTTCGCCGTAATTCGGCCCCAGCGGGTTGCCTTCATCTCCTATCCGTACGAGTGGTCATTCGGACAGCTGCAAGACGCCGCGAGCCTCACGCTCGAGATCCAGGAACGCGCCCTGGCACGGGGGTTCACCCTTCGAGACAGCAGCGCATACAACGTCCAGTTTGAGGGCGGGCGGCCGGTCCTGATCGATACGCTGTCGCTCGAGCCCCTGGAGGAGGGGAAGGCGTGGGTCGCCTATAAGCAATTCTGCGAGCAGTTTCTTCTGCCCTTGACCCTGATGTCCACGCGGGACGTGCGCTGCAGTACGCTCCTCCGGTCGTACCTCGACGGCATTCCGCTCGATCTGGGAAGCCGACTTCTCCCTCGCCGAACCTGGCTATCGCCCAGCAGCCTGTTGCACATTCACCTGCACGCCTTGGCGCAAAGCAGGTATGCCGGCTCGGCCGTGAGCTCGGCTGCGAAGGGGCGTACCATGAGCCGAAAAGGGCTGCTGACCCTGGTCAAGAACCTTGGAAGTGCCGTCCGGGGGCTCTCCTGGCGCCCGGCGGGTACTGAATGGGCTGACTACACGACAGACAACAACTACAGTGAGACCGCGGCCAGATCGAAGCGGAATCTGGTCGTGACCCACCTGCGCGAATCACGACCGGGTAAGGTGTGGGACCTCGGGGCCAATACCGGAGAGTACAGCCGGGCTGCCCGTGAAGCAGCGGATCTCGTGGTCTCGTTCGACATGGATCCGGCGGCTGTGGAGCGGAACTACCGGCGGGTTCGCGCTGAGCGTGAGACAGGGATACTCCCGCTTCTCCTGGACCTCACCAATCCCTCGCCCGCACAGGGGTGGGCCGGACGCGAGCGTCTCTCGGTGGAGGAGCGCGGGCCGGCGGATGCCGTGCTCGCTCTGGCTCTCATACACCACTTGGCAATCGGCCACAACCTCCCACTCGAGCGGGTGGCGAGCTACCTCGCTCGACTCGGCAAGGTACTGATTATCGAGTTTGTGCCGAAGAGCGATGCCCAGGTCGCCCGCCTTCTACTCAGCAGGCCCGACATCTTTCCGGGATACACGAAGGAGGGGTTCGAGAAGGCATTCTCCCGGTACTTCAGCATCCAGGCGGCGGCCCAGATCGAGGACTCCGAGCGGTGGCTCTACTGCATGTCGGCCTCTCCACAGGTGGCCGCATGATGCGACGGCTCCGGCTTCTGTATCCGTTCCTCTTCGTGGTCCTTCCCATCCTCACCGTTCTCACGCGCAATGCGGGCGGATCGACCCTGGGCGACATCGCAATCCTCATGGGTGTCATGCTGTCGGCTTGCGCTCTGGCGTACGCTGTGGTGGCCCTCGTGTCCGGCCGAGGTTGGGCCAGCCCGGTGGTACCGCTGATCGTGCTCGCAGGAATTCTCTGGTTTTACGCCTACCCGGCGCTCCGGAGTCTGTATCGCCTTGCCCGCGTCACGCCGGTGCCGCTGGTGGTGACCGCAGTGACGGTCATGGCCCTGGTACTCGCAACGGCGGCCGCGGTGCGGTGGTTGGCGCGACGTCCCCAATACTTGGTTCGGGTCACAACGTTCTTCGCTCTGACTGGTCTGCTTATGGTAGCCTGGTCAGGGTTCCGGATCGCTGCAGACCAGATTGCCGCTCGGAGGGAACTGCGGGACAGTCATCTGGCAAGAGAGCTGGCCGCACCGGTCCCGGCGAATGGCGCCGCCTCGGCTGCCCAGGGGCCCCGTCGCGACATCTACCTCATCATCCTCGATGAATACGCGAACTCGGGCGTGCTCCGGGAGCGTTTCGGCTTCGACAATCGGGAGTTCGAGGATAGTCTGCGCCAGCTCGGCTTCACCATTCCACGGGTGATCCACAGTAACTACGTCCACACTCTGTTATCACTTCCTTCACTCCTCAACTTCAGCCACCTGACTCAATTGGGAGAGGAGCTCGGCGCCCAGAACACCGACCCCACGCTCCCCGATTACCTGATGGAGAACAACCGAACGGCGGCCTTCCTGCAGGCACATGACTACGAGTTCCTTTTTTTCCCCTCCCAATGGTGGATATCGACCCAGCACAACCGGAACGCGGATTGGGAGTTTCGGGCCTGGAGCGGTTTCAATCCTGCCCGGGAGGCGACTCGGTCGGACCTGCGACGCGCGTTCGTCAGCACAACCCCACTTGCTCCGCTTTACAAAAGTGATCCTTACGACGTCGATCATGTAAAGCGGACCCTCGCAGCCATCGAGCAGGTGCCTTCGCGGGAGAAGCCGACATTTGCCCTAGCCCACATCCTCAACCCTCACTACCCGTATGTTTTCGATGCCGCCTGCAACCCCCTCCGAAGGCGCCCCACTGGTGGCTGGGGGCAGGGCCGGGAGGGCGCATACGTCAACCAAGTGCGCTGTCTGAACACGCTGCTGCTGAGAACGGTCACCACTCTTCTGCAGCGTTCAGCACCAGCGCCGATCATCCTGCTGGTCGGCGACCATGGAACGAACTCGCTCCGCTATTCCGACGCGAAAAGCGCAGAGACCGTGTCTCCGGCACAGGCCCGAGAGCGGTTCGGGGCCTTTGGCGCCTTTTTTCTCCCGGGCAACGGAACCCAGCATCTTGCCGACTCAGTCACCCTGGTGAACGTTGTGCCGACGGTCCTCAATCACTACTTCGAGGCCGGCATTCAACTCGCTCCAGATAAACTCTATATGTCATTGGAGCAGACCCCTTACTTGTTCGTTGAAGTCGACCAAGCATCTCTTTCGCGCTAGGCGAGCCATATGACCACCGCCAAAGGCTCCCGAATGACTGCTGCCGGTCTTTGGACCGTGCTCAAGCACGCCTTTGTGGGGTGGTGGGGCGACAATGTGCCCCGGATGGGGGCGGCGCTCGCCTACTACACACTGTTCTCCCTCGCTCCCATTCTCATCGTGGCAATTGCCATCGCCGGTCTCGCCTTCGGCCAGGAAGCGGTCCGCGGAGAGATCGTCGGTCAGATCGACGGCTTGGTGGGTCATCAGGGTGCTCAGGCGGTGCAGGGGATGCTCGAGGGGGCAGCGCGGCCCTCATCCAGCATCCCGGCCACCATCATTGGTATCATCACGTTTTTTCTTGGGGCCACGGGTGCCTTCCTCGAGCTGCAGACCGATCTGGACGCCATCTGGCGGGTAAAACCGAAGCAGAGCGGTAGCTTTCTCCAAGCGCTGCTGAAGCAACGCCTGATCTCCTTCGGGCTGGTCCTGGGCTTCGCGTTTCTCCTGCTCACCTCCCTGGTGGTGAGCGCTGGCCTCGCGGCCTTGCACACCTACATGGGGAACGCGTTTCCTGGCGTGGCCGTACTCTGGGAGGCGCTCGACGTGGTGGTGTCGCTAGCCGTGA
>DASYVW010000134.1:0-2803 GCA_035936675.1 Gemmatimonadales bacterium | reverse complement strand
GACGTGGTGCAGGTAGGCGACCGATCATTCCGGTTCGATCTGCGCAGGCTCGAGCCGCCCCCGACCGGCCAGGCGCCCGCGGGCGGCTTGCCGGAGACGAGCCAGCACCCGCGCACCATTCCCCGAGACGCCCGCGCGACCGGCAAGGTCGGGTTGGCCCTGGCTCTCGCCGAGCGATCCTCGTGGAAGGCCCGTATCGCAACCTGGATCAAGCGGTATGGGCCCAGTGAGCTGGCCGGTCTCGCGCTGGCCTTCGGCGGATGGTGGCTGATGCGGAAGGCGACGGGGAGCGCCATTCTCGCTGCGTATGGAGCATCCATCGGAGAGTCGCTGGGATTCTACGGATACCTGGTCACCCGCGAGATGATAAAGGAGGCGTACTTCGCGGGTGCGCGGCGGGCACCGTACGGGGCAGCGGAGATCATGCGGACCTGGCGCGGTCTCCTCCTCGAATTCGGCCCCGCCGAGTTGCTGGATACCGGCCTGCTCCGGCCGCTCGCTATGGGCGTCTGCACCCGTCTTCTGGGGTGGGGACCCGGCATCGTGATCGGAAAGCTGGTGGCCGACGTGGCGTTCTACCTGCCGGTGATCTGGATCTATGAGCGCCGGCGCATACTCTCGCTCGCCTTGGTCATCGCATTGAGACCACCGTCCGCGGCCGCCCAGCAGCGCCCCTGTGACGATCCCTCGCCGCTCGGTCCCAGCCGCGATCTCTACTGCATCGAGCTGGTCCCCGCGCCGGGCATCACCGGCGTCTCGGGCCGAGTCGAGCTCGGCCACATTCCTGGCCCCTTTACCGTAGCCGTCGGATCCGATGGCCGGCCCCGCTACCAGCTGATCGTCTCGGCCGCGGGGCTCCCGCCACCGGCATCGCTCGGGAGTTACCGCACCTACGTCGCCTGGGTTGCGCCGCCGACCATGGAGTCGATCGTGAGCCTCGGCGCTATTCGGAACGGCCGCACCACGCTCGGCGTCGTAGACCTGGAGAAGTTCACCTTTCTGGTAACGGCTGAACGGAGTGCTCGGCCCAGGGAACCGAGCCACCGGGTGGTGCTCCGCGCCCAGTCTCCCGCCACCCGGCTCTACCCGCCCGATCTGCTCCAGTTCTCCATCGGCTCGATGTCGCAGCCGGTTGATGGCCAGCACCATGATCACGGCGCCACCCGCGCCGGCAGTATGCCGGCTTCCGCACTCCGCTGGACCACCGTCCCGATGCCGCCCGGCCTCACCATGCTTCCGGCGGAGATGGCACTGCATCCCGACGAGGCGGCCTGGCTGCCGTCAGCCAAGGAGCCCGTGCCTCCGGTACGTGCACGCGAGCTGGTCCACCTCGACGATGGCGACACGCTGCGGCTCGAAGCCGGGCTGGTGCGTCGGAGTCTCAACGGGCGCAGCTACACGATGTTTGCGTACAATGGTCAGCAGCCAGGGCCTTTGATCGAGGTTGTCCGCGGCTCCAGGATCACGGTCATGCTCACCAACCGGCTGCCTCAGCCGACAACGGTGCACTGGCACGGGATCCGGTTAGACAATCCCAACGACGGCACCCCCGGCATGACTCAGCCCGCGGTCCCGCCTGGCGGCGAGTTTACCTATCGGCTCCGCTTCCCCGACGCCGGGATTTACTGGTACCACCCCCACATTCGGGAGGACATCCAGCAGGATCTGGGTCTCTACGGGAACCTGCTGGTGCGGAGAC
This sequence comes from Gemmatimonadales bacterium, assembly GCA_035936675.1. Taxonomy (GTDB): domain Bacteria; phylum Gemmatimonadota; class Gemmatimonadetes; order Gemmatimonadales; family GWC2-71-9; genus CAVVWJ01. The sequence continues at coordinate 1,104 of DASYVW010000134.1, read as the reverse complement.
GTGAGGGCGACGGGTACGGGCCGGTCAACCGCGAGGCGGTGCTGATGCTCGATGACCTGCTGGTCTCGGATGCTGGAATGGTGCCATTCGGCCAGGAGTCGCCCACTCACGCGCTGATGGGCCGGTTCGGAAACATTCTGCTGGTGAACGGGGAACCGGGCTATCGGCTCCGCGTCAAGCGGGGCGAAGTAGTCCGGTTCTTCCTGACCAACGCCGCTAATGCCCGCACGCTGAACCTCTCGTTTCCGGGCGCGCGGATGAAGGTCGTGGCATCCGACGTGGGCACCTACGAGCGCGAGGAGTGGGTCGAGAGCGTGGTGATCGCTCCCGCCGAGCGGTATGTGGTGCAGGTGCGGTTCGAGCGGCCGGGCAAGGTGGCGCTGGTGAACCGGGTGCGCGGGCTCGATCACCTGTACGGCCGCTTCTTCGCCCAGAATGACACACTCGGCGTGGTGGAAGTGGCGCGGGAGCGGATCGGAAGCGACCTGCGGGCCAGCTTCAGTGCGCTTCGGCAGGACACCGCCACGACGGCGGAGCTCGAGCACTACCGTCGAGCGGCGGGGCGCGCGCCGATGAAGACATTGGTCCTGACGCTCGAGACCCACGACCTCCCGCCGCTGACCCAGCGGCTGATGCAGCTCGATTCGATCTACTTCGCTCCGGTGGAGTGGAGTGGGACGATGACAATGATGAATTGGGCCTCCACCGGCCGGCAGGTGCGCTGGATCCTGCGTGATCCCGAGACCGGACGGGAGAACATGGATATCGACTGGCGCTTTCGCCGGGGCGAGCCGGTCAGGATTCGCCTGGTGAACCAGCGGCAGAGCGTCCATGCCATGCAGCACCCAATCCATCTGCATGGGCAGCGCTTCCTGGTGCTGGCGGTGAACGGTGAGCCCAACCGGAACCTGGTCTGGAAGGACACAGTCCTGGTGCCCGCAGGAAGCACGGTGGATATTCTGCTCGACCCATCGAACCCTGGCCGGTGGATGCTGCACTGCCATATCGCGGAGCACCTGTCGGCGGGGATGATGATGGGATTTTCAGTTGAATAGCTGTCATCCTGAGCAAGCGCTGTCATCCTGAGCGCAGCGAAGGATCTCT
>DASYVW010000133.1:0-4066 GCA_035936675.1 Gemmatimonadales bacterium | reverse complement strand
CGCGACGATCCGTCAGATCATCGACTTTGCCGTCCCCAGGCCCGTCACTCCGGTCTACACGCAACTATCCGAGATTCTCCAGATCAACCTCCACCGCGCCCTCACGCGCCAAACGGGGCCTGCTGCAGCGCTGGCCCAGGCCCAGGCCGAGATGCAGCGCCTGTTGAACCGCGCCGGGCTGGGCACTGGAGAGCCGGTTGCCCGGCGCTGACCGGCCGTCCGGGATCGAGCAGCAGGAGGCTCGACTCGCCTGGCGGCTCGTTCTCCCCGCCTTCGCCACCATCCTTCTCGTCGCCCTCTTCCCGCTTCTCTGGACTCTCTGGGAATCGCTGCACCTGCACGACCTTCGAATGCCCTGGCTAGGTAAGCCATTCATTGGGGTCGACAACTACGTCGAGGCGTTCAGAGACCCTCGGTTTTGGGGCGCGCTCGGGCACACCGGGTTTTTCGCCCTGACCAGCGTGGGACTCGAGCTCATCATTGGCCTGGGACTCGCTTTGGCGCTGAACCGCGCCTTTCGGGGGCGCGGACTGGTGCGTGCCGCGGTGCTGATCCCCTGGGCGATCCCGACGGTGGTTTCTGCGCTGCTGTGGCGGTTCATGTTCGAGGGTGAGAGCGGTATCGTGAACACCGCACTCGTGAGTCTCGGAGTGCTTCGGGAGCCGGTCGTCTGGTTCATCCAGCCGGTGGCGGCGTGGGTGCCGGTGATTCTGGCAGACGTTTGGAAGACGACACCTTTCGTGGCGCTCCTCCTACTCGCTGGGCTGCAGAACATCGACGCTTCGCTGTATGAAGCCGCCCGAATCGATGGTGCGTCGGCCTGGCGACAGTTCCAGCACGTGACGCTCCCGCTGCTGAAGCCCGCAATCCTGGTCGCGCTCATCTTCCGCACCCTGGATGCGTTCCGGGTGTTCGATCTCATTTACGCGCTGACCGGGGGCGGCCCGGGCACGTCCACCGAGCCGATTGCCCTGTACACCTTCAACGCGCTGCTGCAGAACCTGCAGTTCGGGTATGGATCGGCACTATCGATCATCGTATTTGTAGTGACCTTCAGCCTGGCCATCCTATACATCAGATTCCTCGGCGCGGAGCTCACCGGAGCCAAGCGGTGAGTATACGAAAGTGGTGGCCTACCCTGGTGCTCGCACTGCTGGTGGTCGGCAGCGCTTTTCCCCTTTACTGGGCGGTTCTCGCCTCGTTTACGCCGGAGGCCAGGCTCTTTCAGGCTCCGTCTCTGCTCCCGCGAGAGCTGGTACTCGATCATTACCGGGCCCTTTTTACTGAGCGGAACTTCTGGATTCCCATTCGCAACTCGCTCATCGTGGCCGGCGCCACTACGGCCTTCTGCGTGACGATTGGGGCGCTGTGCGCGTACGCCCTCGCCCGGCTCCAGTTCCGTGGTAAGGTCGTCCTTCTGGGATTCATTCTGGCCGTCGGGATGTTCCCCCAGATCTCCGTGGTGTCGCCGCTGTATCTGCTGCTCCGGTCGCTACACCTGATTAATACCTATCCGGGCCTGGTCCTTCCCTATTTGACGTTCGCAATGCCGCTGACGGTGTGGCTCATGGTGGGGTTCTTTCGGCAGCTGCCGGCCGAGCTGGAGGAAGCCGCAATGGTGGACGGCGCCAGCCGGTTCAGGGCGTTTCGTGAGGTGATCATACCGCTCGCGCTTCCCGGCATCGCCACGACTGCGATTCTCACCTTCGTTTACAGCTGGAATGAGTTCCTCTTCGCGCTCTCGTTCACCCTCGGCCCGGACCGGCAAACGGTGCCGGTCGCGATCGCCCTCTTCCGAGGCATGTATCAGGTGCCCTGGGGCCAGATCCTGGCCGCCACCGTCGTCGCCACCGCTCCCGTGACGCTGCTCGTACTCGCCTTCCAGCGCCGGATCGTGCAGGGACTCACCGCCGGCGCGGTGAAAGGGTAACCATGGCATTGGTTCGTCTGGAGGGCGTCGGCAAGACCTACCCTAACGGGCACGTGGCCGCCAAGGGACTCGACCTCGAGATCCGCGACGGCGAATTCATGGTCCTGGTGGGGCCATCCGGTTGCGGAAAAAGTACGGCCTTGCGGATGATCGCGGGGTTGGAGACGCCGACGGTGGGCCGGATCCTGATCGGAGACAAGGACGTCACTGCGCTTCCACCGCAGGAGCGGGACATCGCGATGGTCTTCCAGACCTACGCGCTCTATCCCCACATGACCGTGCGGCAGAACCTCGCCTTCGGTCTCCGAATGCGGGGGGCGGCACAGGATGTGATCGATCGCAGAGTTGACGAGGCGGCTCGCGCGCTCGCCCTCGAGCCGGTGATGAGCCGCAAACCGGCTCAGCTCTCGGGCGGGCAGCGCCAGCGGGTGGCGCTGGGCCGGGCGATCGTGCGGGAGCCGAAGGTGTTCCTGTTTGACGAGCCACTCTCGAACCTCGACGCCAAGCTGCGAGTTGAGACTCGGGCCGAGCTCGCCCGGCTCCACCGGCGGCTGGCGGCAACCGTGGTCTATGTGACCCACGATCAGGAGGAGGCAATGACGCTGGGGAGCCGGGTTGCGGTCATGCGGGACGGCTTCCTCCAGCAGGTGGCCCCGCCGATGGAGCTGTACCGCCGGCCGGCTAACCTGTTCGTCGCGGGGTTTGTGGGGTCGCCGGGCATGAACTTCCTCCCGGGGGAGGTCATGCCGGCCGCAACGCGCAAGGTCGGAGCGACTCTTGGCATTCGGCCGCACGATGTCGCGATCGTACCCCGGGGCGCGGGCGACCTGGACGCATGGGTCGATGTGGTTGAACCGCGAGGGAGCGAGCTGCTGGTGTACCTACGGCTCGGAACCAGCGGTGACGGGGCAGAGCTGCGGGTGGTGGCGCCGCCGGAACCCGCCATCGAGGCCGAGCAGGTGGTGGCGGTTCGGTTCGATCAGGGGAGACTGCATTGGTTCGATTCAGAGACTGGAAGGCGCGTGTAAGGACGACACCCCTTCAGTTCGTAGCTGGCAGCTTCGAGAGCACGTACTGCACTACGAGATTGGTTGTATTCCAGAGCTGCACGTCTGAGCTGGTCCCGTAGCGGACCGGCACCAGCTTCTCTCCCGTTATCTCATAACTCCATAGCTCGTTGTGCTGAAGCCCCGAGGCATTCACCGCGTCGAGGATATGGTGCATCGCGCCCTGGAGGTCGTGCAGGTATTCCGCGTCGGCCTGACCCCTGTCGCGCTGATTCGCCGTTCGGGCGATGTGATTCGCGATCCCGAGCAGAAAGAGATTGACTTCCCGTCCCCAGACCACCCTGGGGCCATGATAGGCATCGGCCTGGAACCGCTCCCAGATGGCGCGTGATGCATACGCATCGTTCGCCACCAGGGGTCCGAGTCCCTCGACGAGCAGCCCCACTGGGTAGGGGCGCAGGAACGGTGCGATGTCTTTCAGTACGGTCGCCTGGTCTGCCGTGTCGGCAAGGAAGAGCTCGGTGGCCGGGTCGGTATTGGCCACCCTAATCGGCCGGCCGGCGCCGTCGAGCGAGAGCACCAGAAAGGTGAGCGAGTCTTTCACCTCGCCGTGCTGTGCCAAGACGTTCCGCCAGTAGTGTCGCTCGGATTCCGGGAGCCAGGCCAGCTTGGCCCCGGTGCGCTGCCGGATCACCGCGGGCGGGAGGCTGACCTCGAAGTGCCGCCGCGCCCGCTTCCATACATCCAGCGCCCGGCGCAGTGAGGTGGGAGTGCGCGCGTACCCGGCCAGTGGAGTGGCGCCGGTCCCGTGCGCGATGGAGTCCTGTGCCTGCAGGGTGAAGCCGAGGCTGGGGAGGACGTCCAGGATGGTCGCGATCGATTCCAGTGCTGCGGGCACCCAGATAACGTTGATGTCCATCGCGAAGCGGCCGCCCGCATAGCCGGCATCGCTGTCTCGCCAGCTGGCCGAGCGCCAGTGAGTGGCGTCGCGCTTGGGGAAGCCAACCAGGTTCGCGGCCCGTGGGTCCTCCGCGTAGGGCCGGGCGAGCGACGCGACCAGCCCCATCTCCCGCAGCATCAGCGACACCCGGGTCCCGCCCGGCTCGGATTCGAGCAGAAACGCACGTTT
>DASYVW010000132.1:0-1943 GCA_035936675.1 Gemmatimonadales bacterium | reverse complement strand
GGCCGGCATGCGACGCGCCCTGGACGACGCCAGGCATCCCGCGCTTCTCATGGTGGATGGGGTGAGCTCCATCGCCAGCATCGATTTCCGGATGGACGAATGGAAAGTAGACCTCGCCGTCACCGGCTCGCAAAAGGGTTTGATGCTTCCTGCCGGGCTCGGCATTGTCTGCGCCAGCCAGAAGGCGCTCGCGGTCTACGACCAGGCGAAGCTGCCTCGCGTGTTCTTCGACTTTGGCGACATGCGTAAGGCGAACGCCACGGGATATTTCCCCTACACACCGTCGCTGCCGATGTTGTACGGCCTGCGCGAGTCGATCGCCATGCTGCTCGAGGAAGGACTGGAAAACGTCTTCGCCCGCCACCACCGGCTGGCCGAGGGTACCCGGCGTGCGGTCAAGGCGTGGGGCCTGGATCTCTGTGCCCGGGACCCGAAATGGAACTCGGATACGGTGAGCGCCATCCTGGTGCCACCTGGCATCAACGGTGCCGAAGTGATCGATGTGGCCTACCGTCGCTACAATCTGGCGCTCGGCGCCGGTCTGGCCCGCATGGCGGGCAAGCTGTTCCGGATCGGGCACCTCGGTGACTTGAACGAGCTCATGTTGGCCGGGGGCCTCGCCGGGGCCGAGATGGCCATGCGTGATGTCGGTATGAAGATCACACCGGGCAGCGGTGTGGCCGCGGCGCAGGAGTACTGGCGGAGCACGGCAGCGCCATTGCCGAAACGCGATCTGCCCCCCCGGGCGCCCGATGCGCAGCCGGCCCCATCGGCTAACAAGGAAAAGGCCACCGTCGGCGCCAGACGATGAGCCACACTCGCTACGAGCCCGCCCGCGCCCGGCTGCAACGGAGCGAGCTGGCGGTCCCCGGCTCTCAGCCTGCCATGTTCCGGAAGGCTCTGGAGGGAGAGGCGGACTACATCTTCCTCGATCTGGAGGACGCGGTCGCCCCGGGCGACAAAGTACAGGCGCGAATCAACGTCATCGCTGCGCTGCTGGAGCACGATTGGCGCGAGCGAGGCAAGACGATCTGTGTCCGCATCAACGGCATCGATACTCATTACATGTACCGCGATGTCGTAGATGTGGTCGAGCAGGCGGGGCACCGGCTCGATACGGTGCTCATTCCCAAGGTCGGGGTAGCGGCGGACGTGTACCTGGTGGACGCGCTGCTGACCCAGATCGAAGAGGCCAAGGGCATACCCCATCGTATCGGCATCGATGTCCTGATCGAGACGGCGCTGGGGATGGCCAACGTCGAGGCGATTGCCCAGTCGAGCCGACGGTTGGAGGCCATGCACTTCGGCGTCGCCGATTACGCGGCGAGTTGTCGGGCGCGTACCGTCAACATCGGTGGCCTCAATCCAGACTACCCGGGCGACCAGTGGCACGCGGCGCTCTCGAGAATGGTGGTGGCCTGTCGCGCCTATGGACTCCGGGCCATCGATGGACCCTTCGGTGACTTCAAGGATTCGGACGGCTACACCGCCGCCGCCCGGCGGGGAGCGGCGCTTGGCATCGAGGGTAAGTGGGCCATCCACCCCTCCCAGATCGCGCTGGCCAACGACGTGTTCACCCCGCCGCCGCGCGAAGTGGAGCGGGCCCGTCGCATCCTCGATGCGCTCGACCAGGCGGCGCGGGAAGGCCGTGGCGCCGCGCAGCTCGACGGACGGATGATCGATGCGGCCTCGGCACGAATGGCTCAGAATGTGGTGGATACGGATGCGGCGATTGGGAAGATGTCGAGGGTCAAGGGTCAAGAGTCTAGAGTCAAAGTAGGTTCCTAGCTGAAGCGCACTCTATACCGTGGGACGATTTGACCCCAGACTCTAGACTCTAGACCCTAGATTCTAGACCGTCCTGTTCCCTGACTTCGATTGCGGAACGACTATGGACATCCACGAATACCAGGCGAAAGAGCTTCTGGCCGGCTTCGGCGTCG
>DASYVW010000131.1:0-2487 GCA_035936675.1 Gemmatimonadales bacterium | reverse complement strand
CACTCGGCGCCCGATGGACCGCCGAGCTGACCTTTGGCCGGCTGCGCCTCGCGGCGGACGAGTCGGCACCCCAGCTGGCGGCCTGGACCCTCGAGGGCGGACGGGGGGAAGGGGCATGGGGCCGCTGGCGTTTCCGCTGGGAGCTGGCGGCCGCGCCCGAGCAGCAGGATCGAATTGGTCTGAGCGCCTGGTTCACTCCCGACTCTCTCACCGTACGCTCCTGGGCGCCAGGTGAGAAGCTCAAGCCACTCGGGGGAACCGGCCGCCGGCTGATTGTCCGGTGTTTTCAGGAGGTGCGGGTGCCCCGAAGCCGGCGCGGTTCCTGGCCGGTACTGGCGCAGAGCGACGATGTCATCTGGATTCCGGGCGTCTGCCGCTCTGACGCTCGCGTCCCGGCCCGGGGAACGGAGGCACTGCGCGTCGATGTTGAGTACGCCTGAGGTCGTCCGCCGTACCGGAGGACTCCCGGTCAAATCGATCGTCTTTGATGAGGCGATGATTGCTGCCCGGGTCCAGGCGCTGGCCGGAGATATTACCCGGGCCTACCCCGATGGCGAGCTGCTGGTACTCGGGCTCCTCAAGGGCAGTTTCATCTTCCTGAGTGACCTGGTCCGCAAAATCGAGCGACCGATTCAGGTGGACTTTCTGGTGGCGAGCTCGTACGGCGATGGGAAGGTGTCGAGCGGCACGGTACGGCTGCTTTACGATCCCGAAACCCGGCTTGAAGGCAAACATATCCTCCTCGTGGAGGATATTATTGATACAGGGAAGACCCTGCAGCGCCTGATGGAGCTGCTGGAGGCGCGACGGCCCCGAAGCCTGGCCATCTGCGCGCTTTTGGACAAGAAGCTGGCACCCGAGCCCCGCCCGGAGCTCCGATTCGTCGGGTTCCGGGCGCCACCGGCCTTTTTGGTCGGGTATGGGCTCGATCACGCCGAGAACTTCCGTCATCTACCGTTCATTGCGGACTTGGAATAAATGGCAGACCGACATCCCAACCGGCCCCCTCGCACCAACTGGGGGAACCTGAGCAAGAACCTCGCCCTCTGGCTGCTGGTGGGCCTGCTGGCGCTGGCGCTCTTTCAGATGATGAGCCGGCAGCGCAATCCTACCCAGGAGTTCTCCTACACCGAGTTCAGCAAGCAGCTCGACCAGGGAAACGTGGCGCGAGTCGAAGTGTTCGATGGCAAGCGGCTGGAAGGCGATTTTCGCAGCCCAGTGACGCAGGATGGCCGCAGCGCCAAGAGCTTCCAGGTGCTGCTGCCGGTGGCGAACAGCGAGGTATTCATCAAGCGCCTCGAGGATGCCAACGTTCCCATCCTGGCGAAGGAGCCGAAGGGCGGCATCACGGCCATTATCATCGCCGCGCTACCCTGGATCGTCATTCTGGGACTCTGGTTCTTTCTCCTGCGCCAGCTCCAGGCCGGCGGTAGCCGGGCCTTCGCCTTCGGTAAATCCAAGGCCAAGCTGCTCGCGGGCGATACTCCGAAGGTCACGTTCGCGGACGTCGCCGGTGCCGACGAGGCCAAGGTCGAGCTCCAGGAAATCATCGAGTTCCTGAAGGATCCCCAAAAGTTCACCCGGCTCGGCGGCCGGCTTCCCAAGGGGGCCCTGCTGATCGGCCCGCCGGGCACAGGCAAAACGTTGCTGGCCAAGGCGGTGGCCGGGGAGGCCGGCCGGCCCTTCTTCTCCATGTCCGGCTCCGATTTCGTGGAGATGTTCGTCGGTGTGGGGGCGAGCCGGGTACGCGACCTCTTCGAGCAGGGCAAATCGCACGCGCCCTGCATCATCTTCATCGATGAGATCGATGCGGTGGGGCGCCACCGCGGTGCAGGGCTGGGTGGCGGACACGACGAGCGGGAGCAGACCCTCAACCAGCTTCTGGTCGAGATGGACGGCTTCGAGTCCAACGACGGTGTGATTCTCGTTGCAGCCACCAACCGGCCCGACGTGCTCGATCCGGCGCTGCTCCGGCCCGGCCGCTTCGACCGCACGATCGTCGTCGATGCGCCGGACGTGCGCGGCCGCGAGGGCATCCTCCGGGTGCATACCCGGAAGATCCCGCTGGCAGGGGACGTTCGGCTCGACACCATCGCCAAGGGTACGCCCGGCATGGCGGGAGCCGACCTCGCCAACCTGGTCAACGAGGCGGCGGTACTTGCGGCCCGGCGCAACAAGACGCTGGTCGATATGTCGGACTTCGAGGACGCCAAGGACAAGGTCATGCTCGGCGTCGAGCGCCGGAGCCTGGTGCTCACCGAGGACGAGCGGACCCTGACAGCCTACCACGAGGCGGGACACGCCATCGTGGCCACCAAGATCCCGGGGAGCGATCCGATCCATAAGGTCACCATCGTGCCCCGCGGCCGTGCGCTCGGTCTTACGGCCTCACTGCCCGAGGTGGACCGGCACAACTACACCAAGGACTGGCTCATCGGCAGTCTCGCGATGTTCTTCGGCGGGCGGGTGGCCGAGGAGCTCGTGTTC
>DASYVW010000130.1:0-3795 GCA_035936675.1 Gemmatimonadales bacterium | reverse complement strand
AGCAACCCGGCTTCGCGCATCAGCCACGCCGCGGCCAGGTAGTTGCCGATCCAGATCGATTCCAGATAGGTCGAGAAAAAGAGCCGGCTCGGCCCCAGCACGTTGTCCCGATTGGGATACTCGTGATAGCCGCGGTAAGCCTGGAGCAGCTGGTTGGCCCGCGCGGCAGCATCGTCCCGACCCGCGGTCACCGCCACGGTGGCCAGGTGCGCCGCCCGCTCCGCGAGCCAGAGGTGCTGATAGTGCGCCCAGGCCCGGTCGTGACGCTCGCCGCTGAACTGGCGGCCGCAGTGGGAACAGCGGTGCACCGTGGGGCTCCAGGGGTCGAAGACCAGATGAGTCCCGTCCTCAGGGCAAACGCCCCCATCCGCCGTCAACAACGCCTTCGACTTCGGGACGGGCGGCATTCTGGCAAGGACCGGCCCGGCCCGTTGCACGAGCCGGTCGCGCAGTGCACGCAATTCGGGCTGGGACTCTATGGCGGCACGCCTGGCAGTCAGCTCTTCCGCGTTCAGCACTGGTACACGCCCCGCATTGCCCAGCGAACCGGAAGCAGACGCACGCCGCAGGCGGTTGCGGCCTCGACCAGGCCGGCCGGGTCGTCAGGCGCGAGAAAGAACATGCAGCCGCCGGCTCCGGATCCGGCGGCCTTCCCGCCAAGCGCACCGGCAGCAAGCAGCGCACGTTCGAGCCGAGCCATCTCCTCTGTGCACATCTTGGGATCGAGCGCCTGCTGGTGGGTCCAGTTCTCGCTCAGGAGGCGCCCTATCGCGGAAAAGTCGGCGGCGGCCAGGGCGGTCACCATGGATTCGGCGACGTCGCGCAGGCCGTGAAGCGCGGCGACGACGTTCCGATCGCCCTGTTCGTAGGCGCGCATCACCCGTGCGATCGTCGTGCCGGAGAAATGGGATGCGCTGGTGTAGCAGAGGAGCATCCTCCGGGCCAGGTCAGTGGCGAAAGCGGGGTCGAGCTTGAGCCGCTGCACCTCGGCGTCCGGGTCCCGGAAGTCCAGCCGGAGGAACCCGCCGTGAGCCGAGGCAAACTGGTCCTGGCGGCCGCCGGGGATGCCGGCCTCCACCGCCTCGAGATGGCACGCTGTTTCGGCGATGGCCACCGGGTCCGGGCTCTCGCCTCGGGCGGACGACAGCGCCGCAACCAGCGCAACATCGAGCGCGCCGGAGCTACCGAGACCGGACCCCGGTGGGGCCTCGGAGCGGGTGGTGACGGTACAGGCACCGACGGGCAACATGCGGAGTCCGGCCTTGAGAAGGTCCAGCCGCCCATCACGAACCAACCCGGCCGAGTCGCTCACCTCGAGCTCGTCGTGCAGATCCTCGGAAACAAGCCGAAATCCTCGCCCGCCGAGCCGCACCTCTGCCCGGGCGAAGAGCCTGACTGCCGCCGTGACGACGACGCCACCTTCACGCTCCGAGAAGGGTGGCACGTCAGTCCAGCCTCCAGCCAGATCGAGACGGACCGGAGCCACCGCCGCGAACGTGTCACCGGAGCTTCCAGCGGGTTTCACGATCCCACCCACCAGTCGTGCACCGTGGGAAGCTCGCCCCTGAGATCCATCGTCACCCCATGCACTCGACGGTTCATCCCCTGAAGGCCGCGGGCGTGATAGAGGAAGGCGACGGGCAACGAGTCGGCGAACAGGCGCTGCGCCGCGGCCGGATCGGCCGGCGCCTTGATGCCGGCGAGCGCCGCCAGGGGACCGAGATAGCCGAGCCCGAGATCGCCGGCGGTGCCGAGAACAGCGGCGTCGAAGTCATGCGAGCGATAGACTCGCGCAAGAAAAGCGGACAGCTCCAGCTGGCGAATCGTGAGGTCGAATCCGGCGCTCTTCAGGCGTGCCTGCACCATCTGCTCCAGGGCAGCCTCTCCGCTGCCCACGGTGAGGAGCTCGAACGCGATTCGCTCCCTCCGCGGCTCCGGGGTGCCGAACCCTGCCGCGGCGATAGGAAGATAGTTCGGCACGGAGGGAGGTACCGGGCCCTCAGCGGGCGTCCCGAACCCGTAGATGTACCCCTCGACCAATTCATCGCGATCGATGGCCTGGCTCAGCGCACGCCGGAGGGCGAGCCGATTGAAGGGCGGCCGCCTGGTGTTGAATACGATGCCGTAAGTCATGAGCAGCGGATAGCTCACCACTTCTAAGTTCGGGTCGCGGCGAACGAACTCGGCGTGCGCGGGCTGAATGCCGGCGAAGTCGAGCTCGCCCGATACTAATGCGGCCAGCTTGGTGGTGGGCTCGTCCACCACAACCACCGTGAACCGCTGGAGCTTGGGTGGTCCCCCAAGCGCCGCCGGGAAGGCGGAGTCGGCGGCAAAGACCCAGCGGCGATTCGGCTCGTGAGACACGAACCGAAATGGCCCGTTGCCCACCGGCGCCACATTCCAGGCAGCCTGGCGGAGCGAGGCGTGAGGAATGCTATCCAGCAGATGGGCCGGCAGAATCGCCAGATCGGTGAGGAGATCGGGAAAGCCGGACTGAGGCGAGCGAAATCTCAGGACAACCGTGGAGTCGTCGGTCGCCCGCGCGGACGCGAGCTCCGCGAGATCGTTCGCCCGCGGGTAGCCGGTATCGGGGTCGCGGGCGGCCTCCAGGGTCCAGGCCACATCGCGCGCAGTAGTCGGCTGTCCGTCATGCCATCGGACCGTGGTCTCGAGGTGAAAGGTCAGCCGGGTGCGATCGGGTGACCACTCCCAGCGCCGGGCGAGGTATGGTCGAGGAGTCAGCGTGCTGTCGTAGCGTGCGAGCGTGGTGAGCAGCACGTAGCGCTGCACCTGGCGGGCGAGTGGATGCACCGTCAACAGCGGGTTGATGCTCTGGAGATCAGCTCCAGAGGCGAACAGGACGGTTGCCCCTCGGCGATCCGCGCTCGATCCGCAGGCGGACGTCGTGGCAGCAAGGAGCAGGATTGACATTCGCGCCGAGAGCACGGCGTATTCTACATTCAACCCATGCTTCGCGCCTTGGCCCGTCGTGCGATTGCCGGCCTAGCAGTGATCATCGGCGTCGTCACTCTGATGTTCTTCCTTCTCCGGCTCGCACCGGGTGATCCGGCGCTCCTCCTGGTCGGTCCGACCGCCACACAGGAACAGCTCTCCGCCCAACGAAAGGCCCTGGGGCTCGATCGGCCGATCGTGGAGCAATACGCGGCATGGGTTCGTCGCTTCGTGCGGGGCGACTGGGGCACCAGCATCGCGACCGGACGTTCAGTCCGGGTGATGATCGGCGACGCCTGGCCCGCGACGGTAAGGCTGGTCGGTCTCTCCCTGGTGCTGAGCTATCTCCTGGGCATCGCTGTGGGAGCGGTTCAGGCGGCGCGGGACGGCCGGCTCGACACCATCCTCTCGGTCGTGACCGTCACTCTCTTCGCGCTCCCGGGCTACTGGCTCGGCTTGATGCTGGTGATGGTCTTCACCTACTGGCTGCGCGCGCTGCCTGCGTTCGGCGCGGCGGGCTTCGACGCCGATTTCCTCACCGGCTGGGACCGGCTGCTCGACCGGCTCCGGCACCTCGCGCTTCCCCTCGCGACCCTCACGTTGATCGGGATCGGAGGCACGGCGCGCTACGTACGCGGGGCCATGCTCGACGTGAAGGGGGCGCCCTACGTCACCGTCGCCCACGCGAAGGGTCTCTCTCCCGTCCAGGTCACCGTCAGACATGTGCTGCGCAACGCGCTCATCCCGGTGCTCACGCTGCTGGGACTCTCGCTTCCGGCGCTCTTCTCTGGTGCGGTGTTTATCGAGGCGATCTTCGCCTGGCCGGGCGTGGGACGGATCATG
>DASYVW010000129.1:0-3071 GCA_035936675.1 Gemmatimonadales bacterium | reverse complement strand
ATGCGACCGGTCACCTCCACCAGTCGCGCATGGCATTCCTCCGCATCGCCGCCCCACACGACCAGGCCGTGATGAGCCAGGGTAAGACCTATTGCTTGGGCCGGTATCTGTCCGCCCGTCCGCCCGACCGCCTGTGCCAGCGGAAAGCCCGGGCGGACATACGGCACGTACACGATCCTGCCCTCGAACAGCTCGCCGACCAGCCGCTCCGCCTCGGCATCCCTGATGTTGGTCAGGCTCATCGTCGCCACGTCGTGGGTGTGGGCGATCACCTTATATGGAAGGAGCGCGTGCAGCGGGGTCTCCACGCTCGGCGCCGGCCCCTCCGCCACCATGCAGCTCGCCATGAACCGCATCATCTCCGCGTCGCTCATCGATTCCGCCTGGCGCAGCGCCGCCAACCGGCTCAGAGAAAGCCGAGTGAAGCCCTCGCCCCCGATGGTGCGGAGGTCGGTGCCGCTCCCCTTCACCAGGAGCGTGTCGCCTTCTTTTATGGATGTGTTGCCGCCGCCTGGCTGGACCAGCCGGGTGTCCTGGCCCATGAGGTGGGAGAGATGGACCAGACGATCGAGCGGGTCGGCCCCGACGCGATCCCAGTTACCGGCGCGCCGGGCCGTGGATTGCAGTTCTGTCATGGAGTTAGAAGATGCCGCCCCGGGGCTTCCGGCGCGAGACGCATGGGACGCGTGGGCACCACCTAACGGCCTCGGCCTAAGCCCCAAGCGCTTTCACCACGAAGGCACGAAGAGCACGAAGGACACGAAGAATGAACAAAAACCGTAACAGAAAAAACAACAGCAAAAACAACAGCAAAAACAACAACAAAAAAGAAGTTTGTGGGTTACGTCGTACCGATCAACTCAGTCCTTCGTGACCTTCGTGTCCTTCGTGCCTTCGTGGTGAAAGCACCTGGAGTCTCGGTCAGTGGCCGACAGCGGCGCCCACGAGTCCGCGGTCCGTGTCGGCTGCGCGGCGACCGCCCTACCGGCCGCGAAGGGCGATAATCAGCCCGGCCAACGTGAGCAGCGTCGTGGCCCAAAACCCGAACATCCAGCGGAGCAGATCAGCCCGAAGACCGTGTAGACCGGTGCGGAACTCGGTCTGGAGCTCGGAGCGCAGCTCCGCCAGCCGCTGCTCCAGCTTGGCGTCGAAGCGCGCGAAATTCAGCTCGTTCAGCTCGCGGAGATCCGTTCGGTAGGTCAGGTCCACGGCATTAAACCAGTCCACCAGCTCGTTGGCCACATCCTCGCCCAGGACCTCGTAAAACCGCTTGGATAGCCTGGCGGTCACCGGCATAGAAGTCTCGAAGAAAAGTCGGTGACACTTTAACCATACGTTCGGCGGGGCGGAGTATCAAATGCGCGCGGTGCGCTCCCGATGACCGCCTAAGTAGATCCCTCGCCCGTTTCGCTGCGCTCAGACGGGCTCGGGATGAGGAGTCGGGGAGGGCCCATAGCCCATAGCCCCTAGCCTACCGATAATCTGAGTGGGACTCGGCCGGCTTCTCACCCTTTCGGAACAAGCCGACGTACTTCCCGTACCCCTCCGCCTCCAGTTTGTCCACCGGAATGAACCGGAGTGCCGCGGAGTTCATGCAGTACCGGAGCCCGGTCGGGGCCGGCCCGTCGTCGAACACATGGCCCAGGTGGGAGTTGGCGTGGGCCGACCGCACCTCGGTCCGGTCCGCGGCCAGCCGGTGGTCGTCCTTGGTCTGGAGGTTGGCCGGCTCGAGCGGCTTGGTGAAGCTGGGCCACCCGGTGCCCGACTCGAACTTGTCCAGCGAGCTGAACAAGGGCTCGCCCGATACGACGTCCACGTAGATCCCCGCCTGATGGTTGTCCCAGTAGGCGTTGTGGAACGGCCGCTCGGTGCCCTCGTGCTGGGTCACCGTGTACTGCTCCGGGGTGAGCCGGCTCTTGAGCTCGGTATCACTGGGCTTCTTGAAGGTCACTGGATTCCATCCTGTCGGTTGCGTCTGTGCGGCCAGGGTGCGGATGCCGAGAAAGTCGCGAGTCACAAGTCGCGAGTCGCGCTGGGGGAGTCCGAGCGACATCGCAAAGATGAACGTGAAGGCAATCGTGAATTTCATTTTGCGGATCCCGACTTCTGATCCCCTGACTCGCGACTCGTGACTCGCGACTCGTCTCCCCAGAGCTCCCGGATCCGCTCGTCCCGCCCGCAGCCGATGCGATAGGCCTCGTACCGGGCCGGATTCTTCTTGTAAAACATCTGGTGGTACTCCTCCGCCGGGTAGAACTTCGTCGCCGGCTGAATCGCGGTAACGATCGGCGTGCGGAACCGGTGCGACTGGTCCAGCGCCTGCTTGGAGGCTTCGGCCAGTCGCTGCTGCTCCGCGTCCCGATAGAAGATGATCGAGCGGTACTGGGGACCGTGGTCGCAGAACGCCGCGTCGGGCGTGAGCGGATCGATGTGATGCCAGTAGATGTCGAGCAGCCGCTCGTAGGAGATCCGACCCGGGTCGTAGATCAGCTGCACCGACTCGGCGTGCCCGGTGTTCCCGGTCTCCACGTTCTCGTAGCTGGGGTCGGCCTTGGTGCCGCCGGAGTAGCCCGCCGTCGTGCTGATGACGCCGGCCACCCCGTCGAACGCCTTCTGCATCGACCAGAAGCACCCGCCGGCAAAGGTCGCCACTTGCTGACCCGCGGTCGGCACCGGTGCGGCGGCGGCCCTGGCTTCCTCCCTGGGAGCCGTCCCGAACAGCCCCGAGACCAGGAGGACCAAGCCCAGCAAGGGCACGAGGATAAATCCGGCAGAGCGAATCGGGGAACGAGGCATGGCTGACCTAACTCCGGTGGGAGACTCTATCATAACGCCCGGCAGGGGTAATAGGATCCCGGCCCAGCCGGCGCGTGAGCACCAGCCACCTTGATCTCCCTCGGCTCCGCGCGCCTACACCACGAAGGCACGAAGGTCACGAAGGACACGAAGAAAAGCACAAGAGACACTGCAAAGACAACAAATAACAATAAAGAAAACAACAAAGAGTTGTGGGTTGTGTACGACAGAGCAGCTCAGTCCTTCGTGACCTTCGTGTTCTTCGTGCCTTCGTG
>DASYVW010000128.1:0-2314 GCA_035936675.1 Gemmatimonadales bacterium | reverse complement strand
GGATCAACAACCATCTCACGATCGTGTTGATGTCGGTCACCCAGCGCCGGGAGCCGACCTCGAGCACCGAACGCGAGCTGCTGCAAGCGGCGATCGCCGCGACGACGGCAGTCTCCCAGGTGCTCGAGGAAATGTCGATGGAATCGCTGCGCACCTGGAAGGCAAAATATCGGCTGGACGATCCGAGCATTACAGCAGCAACATTCCCGCGAGACCCAGCAGCAGCAGGAACCCGCATACATCGGTAAAGGTGGTTACAAAGATCGACGAGGCGACCGCGGGGTCGACGCCAAACCGCTCGAGCACGAGGGGAATGAACGCCCCCGCAAAGCCCGCCACCATCAGATTCCCCGCCATGGCGAGGAAGACCACGATCCCCAACCGGGCGCCCTGCCCGATGAGTGTGGCCACCGTGCCGACCGTCACCCCCATCACCAGCCCGTTGATGATGCCGACCAGGATCTCCTTGCCCACCACTCGGGTGAAGACGTCCACCGGGATCAGCCCCAGGGCGAGTCGCCGGACCGTCACCGCGAGCGCCTGGGTTCCGGCGTTGCCGCCCATCCCGGCGATCACCGGCATCCACACCGCCAGTGCGAGCGTGTGCTGGATGACATGTTGAAAGAGGTAGACCACGCCACCGGCGAGAAAGGCGGTGGCCAGATTGACCGAGAGCCACGGCAGCCGGCTCCGCACCGCCGGTCTCCAACCGGCTGCCAGCTCCTCGTCAGCTGAGACGCCACCGAACCTAAGCAGGTCTTCCGTCGTCTCGGCTTCCACCACGTCGATGACGTCGTCGAAGGTCACCCGGCCGAGTAGCCGACCGTCCTCATCCACCACCGCGACGCTGGGGAGGTTATACCGCGACATCAGACGAGCCACCTCTTCCTGGTCGAGGTCGGGGGTGACGAAGATCTCCGCTGGAGTCATGAACGCCCGGACCGGCCGTTCGGGGCGGCTGATCACCAGGTCCTTGAACGGCAGGAAGCCGACCAGGCGATGGTCGCTGTCCACCACGAACACTTCGTAGAAATCCTCGACCTCCTCGGACTGCCGGCGAATTTCCTCCCGTGCCTCCTCCGCGGTGGCCGAATCGGACACGGTCACCATGTGGGTGGTCATCCGGCCACCCGCGGTCTCCTCATCGTACCGGAGCAGGCGATCGACCTCGGACCGGTCCTCCACCTCCGAGAGGATCTGCTCCTGCTGGTTCCGATTCAGGTCGCGCAGCATGTCGGCCGCGTCGTCGTCATCCAGCTCCTCGACGATGTCGGCCGCCTGCCCCGGATCCAGCGCAGCGAGGGTCTCGCCCGCGTGAGCCTCCTCCGGCATTTCCGCCAGCGCCTGGCTGGAGAGCTCGGGCGGCAGCGCCTGCACCACCGCTACCCGCTCCTGCTCATCGAGGGCGGAGAGCACGTCCGCCAGATCCGCCGGCTCGAAATCGTGCGCCCGGCGAATGAAGTGCGCGATATCGCCCTTGCGGACCAACTCGACCATGCGGTCGAGCAGTTTGATCATGACGCGCTGGGGCTGCAGCTTGATCATGACGCGCTGGGGCTGAGAGTGATCGCGGGTGTGGGATCGGCGCGGATCAGGAGGCGCTCGACCCGGGTGGGTGACGCCTGGACGACGTCGAACTCGAGGCTTCCGAGCGTGAACCGCTCGCCGGCGTTGGGAATGCGGCCAGCCAGCTCGACCAGCAGGCCGCCCACCGTCGTCGAACGGCTCGAGGGGACAGACACCCCAAACCGTTCCTCGATGGCTTCGAGCGATTGGTTGCCATCGGTCTCGAAGATCGTGGGCGTGACCGCGGGCGCAGGCTGGACTTCTTCGTCGTGCTCGTCGAAGATCTCTCCCACCAGCTCCTCCAGCAGGTCCTCCAGCGTCGCGATGCCCAGAGTTCCTCCGAACTCGTCGAGCACGACGGCGAGATGGCGCCGCTCCCGCTGCATGTCGAGCAGCAGGTCGCCGCAGTTGCGGCTCCCCGGCGTTACCGCCACCGGGCGCACCGGGAGAGCATCGCCCGACTCGAGCTTGAACAGGTCAAAAGCGTGGACCATGCCGACGATGTCATCCAGGGTGCCCCGGATGACCGGAATCCGGCTGTAGCCGCTGCCGGCAAAGACCAGCCGGATCTCCTCCAGCGGGGCATTCTCCTCGATGGCCACGATCTCGGTGCGTGGCGTCATCACCTCGCGCACCGGCCGCGCGGTGAACGCCATGACGCCTTTCACCATCACCAGCTCGCTATCCTCCTCCAGCCCCACGGCGGCTCCCTCCCGCCAGATGGAACGCAAATCGGTGGGCCTGGTGG
>DASYVW010000127.1:0-2150 GCA_035936675.1 Gemmatimonadales bacterium | reverse complement strand
CTCCCCCACCGATCAGGTAGGGCCGGAAGGTGCTTCCCTCAGAGGTCTTGAACTTGAACACAACGTTTGCGGTGCCCATGATGATGCGCTCTTTGAGCCCACTTGATGTACCTGCGTCCAGCTTGAATTGCTGGTACTGCCCGTCGAACTGAAGGCCTACGGGAGAGCCGTTCGGCACGAACGATACCGCCGCCAACCCGTGCCAACCCGTCTTGGCTACGTCGTTGAAGGATCCCATGGGAAACCCAACGCCACCCCCTAACGAGAACTCAGCGCCCTGCGCCCGAAGCGCGGGCGCGCCCAGCAGCGTTGCAACCGTGAGCGCTGCAAAACCCTTCGTGAAAACCCGCATTCCTCCTCCTTGCCGAGGTAACGACCATCCCATGTCAGTTGGGGCAAGGTAGCGTTCCGCAATTCGGCTACAGTGAGCCGCGTCACACTGGACGATCTGTCTCGCTCTGCCGGTCTTCCCGCTTGCGCAGGATCAGACGCAAAATCAGTGAGACGGTGAGCAGCGCAATAGCCATCCAAGCCAGACGCTTGTCGTTCAGCGCCACACTGAGAAGCACCGCCACGAATCCGGCGAGCGCAGCAGCAATCCGCAGCTGCTTCATTGCCGAAGGAAGCCGGCGATCGCGTTCCGGAAATCCGGCGTGCCCCGCGCCACGGCGTTGACTCGAGCTCCCAATGCGATTCCTTCCTCGAGATTGAGACCATCGAGCTGATAAAACAGCCGCTTGGTCAGACCGAGCGCCGATTGGCTCAGCCCCGCAAGCTGCTTGGCGACCGAACCTACCTCGGCCTCGAGCTGCTGGTCCGGCACCACCCGGGTGATCAGTCCGGCTGCCCGAGCCTCGTCGGCCGAGAGCACCTTGCCAGTGAGCGCGAGATCCAGCGCCATCTTCTCTCCCACGATCCGACGCAGGAGCGCCATGACCATGGCAGGGGCAAAGCCACGCTGGATTTCGGGATATCCGAATTGAGCGCCCTTGGCGGCCAGGATGAGGTCGCACGCGGTAGCGAGACCCGCGCCCCCGGCAAGAGCTCGCCCATGCACCATGGCCAGCACTGGCTTCGGCAGCTCGCGGAGACTGGTAAACAGACCGCCCAGCCGGAGTGCCGACGCTTCATTCTCCGCGAGGGTGTGCTCGGCGGAAGCGAGCAGCTCGTCGAGGTCAGCGCCGGCACAGAAGTCCTTCCCCGCCCCCTTCAGCACGACGACGCGCACGTCGGCATCGAGATCGGCGCGCTCCAGCGCCGAGTGGAGCAGATCGATCATCTCCACGTTGAGCGCGTTTCGCTTCGCTGGGCGGTTCAGCGTAAGCGTGAGAACCCCGTCATCGAGGGAGGTGAGAAGAGCGGTGGTCATTGCGGCTTCGGTCTCAGCCGGCGGGCCAGCGCGACGGGCACCGGAACCTCCATACGAAGGAGCGCCGTCGAGTACACCTTGCCCTGCGCGTCGGTCTTGAGCGAGATGGTTCCTCCGCCGTCCAGGGCGCCGTGCAGCAGAAAGTTGAGAGCGTTGAGGTTGGGCAGCTCGAAACGGTCCACGCCAGTGATCATGCCCTTGAAGTGGCGGGCGACCCGCGCGACCGTCACTTCCTTCTTCAGGATAGGGTAATACTCGGGCTCCAGCGCGATCAGGCCCACGTTGGCGGTGTCGCCTTTGTCTCCAGAGCGAGCATGCGCGAGGTAGCGGAGCTGGAGTAGGCGGGGAAGCGGGGAGGCGGGGAAGCGGGGACGCTTCTTGGCAGTCTTACGCCGCTTATTAACCATGAGAACTCCTCATGACGCGTACATGCCGATCGACTTTCCCCGTCCCTGCTTCCCCGCTTCCCCGCCTTCAAGCCTCTAATATCTCCACCCTCACCCCCGGCTCGATCTCTCGCCGGTCGATCAGCGCGGGCCAGTATGCCACCACTTCCTCGACCGCGGGCCGCCCACCGGCGAACCCGGTGACGCTCGGCGGCCCCGTCAGCACCAATGGCGCGATCTCGCGGGTGAAGCGCTCGACGGGCGCACGGTCCCGGGCCCGGACGCCTACCCGTAGCTGCACCTCGGGCGCCTCGGGATCCGGAGGCCCGCTGAGCCGGCCATGAGTCGCGCTGGCGCCCACGTATTCCGTGAGGATTTGCTCGAACTCGAGACCC
>DASYVW010000126.1:0-1973 GCA_035936675.1 Gemmatimonadales bacterium | reverse complement strand
ATGTTCAGGGGCGTCCTGTTCGGTGCCCTCGCCAACACCTGGAACATCCGCGCGGCCGCATTGATCTCTGGTACCACCTTCTGGTTGATGCATGGGCCTGAGTTCGTGCACTGGCCGGCAGCAGTGGCCATCGGCCTGCTGACGATACTGGCCACCTGGCTACGAGTGCGGAGTCGGTCGCTGGCTCCTTCGATCGCAGCGCATTTCGGTTATAACCTGGTGCTGGCCACGGTGATCTCGATCGCCATGGTCTCCCGGCCCGGAGGGACCAGGTGGGCTCGAGATCATCACCTTCAGAGGGTCGTATGGACCTGGGGCTGGACGGCAAACGCGCGCTGGTGACCGGCTCTACCGCCGGGATCGGTCTCGCCACGGCACGCGCGCTTGCCATGGAGGGGGCGAGCGTCACGGTCAATGGCCGCACGGCGCAACGGGTGAGCCAGGCAGTGAAACAGTTGAAGGGCGAGGTTGCTGGAGCCCGGGTGCAGGGCATCGCGGCTGATCTCAGCAATGCGGCAGGATGCGCCGAGCTGGTGCGGCTGCTTCCTCTGGTGGACATCCTGGTCAACAGTCTCGGCATCTTCGAGCCCAAGCCGTTCGAGCAGATCAGCGATGCCGACTGGTTCCGCTTCTTCGAGACGAACGTGTTGAGCGGCGTTCGGTTGAGCCGGCATTACATCACCGGAATGCGGGAGCGCAACTGGGGGCGCGTCGTCTTCGTCTCCAGCGAATCCGCGGTGCAGATCCCGGCGGAGATGATTCACTACGGGATGACCAAGACCGCGCAACTCGCCGTCGCGCGCGGGCTGGCCGAGTCACTGGTTGGGACTGGCGTGACCGTCAACAGCGTCCTGCCGGGTCCGACGGCTTCGGAAGGCGTGGGCGAGCTTGTCACCCGGCTGGCGGCGGAGCGTGGCGCTGACCGGGCAACAGTGGAGCGAGAGTTTTTTGCCACGGCCCGCCCGTCCTCGATTCTCCAGCGTTTCGCGACACCGGATGAGGTGGCGTCGATGATAGCCTATGTGTGCAGCACCCGCGCGTCGGCAACCACCGGGGCGGCGCTTCGGGTGGACGGCGGGGTCGTTCGCGCGATTGTTTGAGGAGGAGTCACGCTCAGGCTGCGCGCAGGGTGAAGATCGGAAGCTCCGCCGGGCAGCGGAATCGGGCCGGGATGCCGGTAGTCCCTACTCCGCGCGACACGTACAGCGGGGCGAAGGTGTCCCGGTACCAGCCCTCCAGAAACCGGCCGGCCCCGACTGGTTTCAACGCAGGAAGCAGGGGAAGCCGGATCTGCCCGCCATGGGTGTGGCCGGCGAGCAGCATCACCGGACGCGCAGCGACGCCGACGGGCGCTTTCTCGGCGAAGATTGGTGCGTGGATCAGCCAGATCTCGGTTGCGCCCCCGATCGCGTCCCGTCGAGCTTCGATCAGGTCGGGGTGTCCGGCAACCGGGTCGTCTAGTCCCACCAGGCTGAGCGGGACGCCGCCGACATCTATCGTCTTCATGGCGTTGACCAGCAGATCGACCCCGGCCCGGCGGTAGGCCTCACGCGCGGGAGCACCCTCGACGCCGGCGCGATACTCCCAGTTACCGAGCAGGGCTACGGTGGCGAGCGGCCCGCGGGCATCCGCGGCAAAGTCCCGGACCTGAGTCATGGCCTGGGGTGACTCGGTCATGTCACCGGTCAGGATCACGATGTCCGGGCGCTCCCGGTCGAGGTGCTCGAGGGCGGCCCGGGCTGCGAGGTGGTTTCCGGGGAAGTGCACGTCGGTGACCTGGGCAATGCGAAGGCCATCGAGAGAGTGCGGCAGCCCGGCGACGAGAACGTCGTGACGGGTTAGCAGCACCCGATGGGCCTCGTAGCCGAATGCATCGGCACCAATTGCGGCTCCGGCGGCGCCGACGCTGGCCAGGAAGCCTCTCCGGCTGATTTTCAACTAATCGCCTGCTCCATTGCCAGCTCGGCTTCGAG
>DASYVW010000125.1:0-3088 GCA_035936675.1 Gemmatimonadales bacterium | reverse complement strand
GGCCGCCAGCTGAGCAAAGATCGAGGCGCCGCTCCTCTTCGCTCCCAGGCGAGACCAGAGGTCGAGCCAGCGCGGCTGGTCCAGGGTTCCCTGCCTCCGGCCCATCTCACTGACCGAGCAGGGCCCGCTTCTGGTCGCTCTTCCCGAGCAGAGTGGCGCACCAGGCGACCTCGACCTCCAGACGATCGATCTGGACCGAGGTCTCTGCGAGGCATTCGTCGAGCTCGCGCCCGGCGGTGACGGCATGCAGCGCGGTCACCACCTCGCGCAGTCCCTCGAGCTCGTAGGAGAGGAGCTGGTAGTACCGCCGGGCCGCGGCCAGCGAAGTCGGCGCCAGCCGCCGGAGCTCGGCCTTGCGATCGAGGGTATGCTCGATCGAGTGCCGGGCGGCATAGTCCTCGGCCGCAATGCGCGGCCGGCGCCGCTCCATGGCGGGGGCCAGAACGATCAATCGGCGCCGGTGCCTGGTGCGGAGCTGCTCGAGCCTATCCAGTACCCTGCGCAGGGTGAGCGCCACCGACAGCCCTCCACCGATGCAAGTACCCGCTGATATGAAAGGAATGATCGATTATAGCCTGAAACGGCCTGCCGGTGTAGTGGATCGGGTCGCTTGACGCTCCTCCGATCGACTCCTAACATTCGATCTCGCTTGATGATCCGTCACCCCGGCGGCCGTTCACAGCGCCGGGCATCCCGAGAGGCAAACGATGATTCGTGCTCGCCGGCTGTGTTCGAGAGCGTGAAGGCGCGGCTGGAGCGGTTCTTCCGCGAACACACGCGGTCGGACCCTCGGGCTCGGGCGGCGGGTCTCCGGGAGGCCCTCCTCGAGGCCAAGGTAGGACTGGGAACCATGCGCGATGCGCTCGCGGCCACCGAGCGCGAGCTGGCGGCCGAGCGGCAGCATCTCGCTGCGGCTGAACGGCGGGGGCGCCTGGCTGCGGAGCTGCCGGACCCGGAAACGGTCGTGCTGGCGGAACGCTTCACCGTGCGCCATCGTGAGCGCGTGGCGGTGCTCGAACGGAAGCTGGGGGTCCAACGGGACGAGCTCGTGCTGGTGGAGCGCGAAGTGGGCGAGATGCTCACCGAGTACCGGGCCGCACGTCCGGGCAATCCCTCCGAGTCAATCGAGGCGGCCTGGCGCGATCTCGCGGCGGCCGGGGCCGACCGGCCCGGGCTCGGTCTCGATGATGATCGAGGCCCGGGTGGCGACGACGACAAACGGCGCGAGCACGCGGTGGAAGCGCAGTTGGCGTTTCTGAAAAAGAAGTTCGGGAAACAATGAACAGCGAGACCGGCTCAAACTCACCTGTCATCCTGAGCGCAGCGAAGGATCTCTCGATGACGCTCGGAGAGATCCTTCGGTCGCTGTGCTCCCTCAGGATGACAGCCGGAGTGGCGATTGCTCTTACCACGCCCCTCTCACCTCTTGTCGCCCAGCAACCCATTGCAGCGCCCTCCCACCTCCAAAAACTCGCCCACACCTACAGCATCGTCGCATATGACTCCACCACCGGCGATCTCGGCGTCGCGGTGCAGTCCAAGTTTCCCAACGTAGGCGGGATCGTGCCGTGGGGACGCGCCGGGGTCGGCGCGGTGGCGACGCAGAGCCTCGGCAACACCGCGTATGGCGAGCGGGGGCTCGATCTGATTGCCCAGGGCGCCACCGCCGAGGAGGCGCTCCGCATTGTCATGCGCACGGACACGATGCTTCAGGACCGGCAGGTCGGGATGGTTGATGCCCGAGGGCATGCGGCGAGCTTTACAGGGACATCCACTTTCGACTGGGCCGGCGGTCGGGTCGGTGCGCCGTCGGGACGGGGCAACGTCCTGGGAGGAAAGGGCGAGGTGATCGTCGGCCGGGGCTACTCGGCGCAGGCCAACATCATGGTGTCCGATCAGACAGTCAAAAATCTGGCAGAGACATTCGAGCGCACCACGGGCAATCTGGCGGACCGGCTCATGGCGGCGCTCAAGGCAGGCCAGGCCGGTGGCGGGGACAAGCGCGGCATGCAGTCCGCCGCGTTGCTGGTGGTCCGCAAGAATGGCGGCTATCTCGGCGCCAACGACCGATTCATCGATATCCGGGTGTACGATGCGGTGAATCCCATCGCCGAGCTGGAGCGGCTGCTGGCGCTGCACAAGCTGCATTTCTTTCCCAGTGAGCCCAGGGATCTGATCGCCATTACTCCTGCCATCGTCGCGCAGCTGGAGCCGATCCTGCTGAGCGAGCCGGTCAACCAGCCCCAGAAATGGCTCAAGGTCAGACAGGGTAGCGCCACGCCGACGTTCCTGGGGGCGCTGAAGAACTTCATGTACTGGGAGAATTACGACGTGCGGGTGCGGATGGACGGGAAGATCGATCGGGTCGTTTTGGAAGACATTTTGAAGAAGCGTAAGAGGTGAGCGACACCCGCTTCTTCGGCCATCCGCGCGGGCTCTGCACCCTCTTCTTCACCGAGATGTGGGAGCGGTTCAGCTACTACGGCATGCGGGGCATCCTCATTCTGTTCATGACCGCGCCGGTGGCGGCCGGCGGACTGGGGTTCGACACCGCAACGGCGGGCCCGATATACGCTCTGTACGTCAGCTCCGTTTACTTGCTGTCGGTCCCCGGTGGTTGGGTGGCCGACCGGGTGCTCGGTCTGCGGCGCGCAGTGTTCGTGGGTGGCGTCATCATCATGCTGGGGCATATCTGCCTCGCGGTGCCAGCGATCACGACGTTCTATCTTGGGCTGGCGCTGATCGCCATCGGAACCGGGCTCCTCAAATCCAACGTCAGCGTCCTGGTCGGGAAGCTCTACAGTCCGGACGACGTACGCCGGGACGCGGGCTACTCGATCTACTACATGGGGATCAATACCGGCGCGCTGATCGCCCCTATCATCACCGGTTGGCTGGCGCAGGGCGAGACGTTCAAGAACGTTCTGGCGTCGGCGGGGATCCGGCCGGACACGTCCTGGCACTGGGGCTTCGGCGCGGCGGCGGTGGGAATGTTTCTGGGTCTGGTCCAATACGTCCTTGGCGGAAAGCACCTCTCTCCAGACGGGTTGCGCCCGATCAGGCCGAGCGACCCGGCAGCGGCCAGGAA
>DASYVW010000124.1:0-3277 GCA_035936675.1 Gemmatimonadales bacterium | reverse complement strand
TGCCCGATAGTTCATTACGCGCTGGTAGATATAGTCACTGATCCAGGGGTCGGAACAGTAGCCCATTATGTCTGACGTTGAAGGAGGCTTCACGCTTGTCGCAGCGACATCGAACCCGTACACCCCTATGCCGGTACCATAGGGATAGTCGGGATCGATATTGGGTGGGTTTGCGCATGGGGTATGCAGCTGGTTCCACGTATGTCCGAGCTCATGCGCGGTCACCCTCTTGACGTCCGCAGGGTTATCGGTTCCCAGAGCCGATGGCAGTCCCACGAATCCCATTCCAACTATCCCGACCTGGTAATCGAGTCGGGCGACTCCGTAGTAGGTCCGATCAGACCCCTCCGCTACGCGCATCCCCTCGATGTCGGAAAGCACCTGGTTCCATCCAGTCGCGTCCGATTGCAGTTGCCCAGCAGCTACCTGGTAGACCGCGTGGATGTCCGTACTGATCGTGTTGAGCGGATACAACCTGCGGGCCAGCTGGACGAGTTGATCCTTGTTGCCGTTGTTGACGTCTCCTGGGGGGGCCTCGCCTTGCTGGATGGGTATGAACCGGATCTTGGCTGGGGGAGGCGTGCTCACGGTCAACGCTTGGGGTGTACCCAAGGCCGGGAATGTATTGTCGTTTTCGTTGGCTTCAGCGATCGCGTTCTGGGGATCGACTTTAGCGAGAATCGACAAGCCCGGCTGAATGAGAGAGTCTGCAATCGGCAGGTTCCAGGAACTCCCCAACGTGCCTTCCTCTACGCTGGTCGGAGGCGGGCTGCTGGGAGCGCTGATCGTTCTTGTCGTGACCGTCCCCCCATTTCGAAGTGTCACCTCGACTGTCGGTTTCGACCCAGTGCTCTGATTGGCGAGCACGAACACGCGCAGGTACCCGGACCGTCCCGCCACGAGCGGTACGCTGTCATCCAGGCTCTGGGTGCTTTGGGTGATATAGAGATTGCTGATGCGAAGGTTGAGCGACGGTCCGCTTCCCGCGCACGTGATCGTAAAGGTGACCGTCGCCGTTTGTCCCGAACCGATCGTCACCGCGCGCGGGTTGTCGCCGGACACCGTGCAGTTGGCCGCCTCGCCACTCAGCCGGAGGGAGTGCGAGCCGGCAGGAACGCTTCCGATCGTCAGGGTCCCGTTGATACCGATACCTTGGGGATTTCCGCCGTCCAGCCTCACCGCGTAGCCATCCGGATCGAGAGAGCTCCCCGTGGTGGCGGTGGTGATCTGCACGCTGCCGCTGCCCGGTGGGGGTGTCACGCAGGCCAGAGCAAACTGGACCGTGGCGGTTTGTCCCGAGCTGATCGTAACCACGCGCGGGTTGTCGCCTGAGACTGTGCAGTTGGCCACCTCGCCGCTGAGCTGAAGAGAGTGCGAGCCGGCAGCAATGCTTCCGATCGTCAGGGTCCCGTTGGTGCCGATACCTTGGGGATCTCCGCCGTCCAGGCTCACCGAGTAGCCGTCCGGATCGAGTGAGCTCCCCGTGGTGGTGGCGGTGATCTGGACGCTGCCGCTCCCCGGCGGGGGAGCTGCGCAGGTGATGGTGAACCCCACCGGAGTGGCTTGGCCCAGCGTGACCGTTATACCGCGTGGATTGTCTCCCGCGACTACGCAAGTAGCAGCCAGGCCAGTCAGCCCTACCGAGTGGACGCCCGGGGTAACGCTGGCAAGACTGACGATGGCGTTCACGCCGATGGCTCCCCGGTCGACGCCATCAACTGTGAGCGAGAACCCGTCGGTGTCAGAGCCCGCGCCGGTGGTGGTCGTAGTTACTGCGAGGGTGCCGGCACTAGGTCCACACGCGATCGAAAAGTCGGCCGCGGTCGTCCCTCCCGCACTCACCGTCACGGTGCGGGGATTGTTGGCCGCCGAACAATTTGCCGCCACCCCCGACAGCTCCACCGTGTGCTGGCCTTCAGGGAGCGGGTCGACCGTGACTGTCGCATCCAGGCCTATGGCCTGCGGCGAGCCTCCATCGACAGCGACGCCATAGCCGTCGGCATCGAGCTCGACCCCGTCAGTGGACGTGGTGATGGTCAAGGACGGAAGGGCGATGTCGGTGCCTCCACCGCCGCCGCAGCCGAGCCAGGTCAGCGGTGCGGCCCACAGCAGAATCCTTGTGAGACTTTTTCGTGAGGGTCCAACGTGCATCCAGGATCTCCAGAACGCTCCAGGGTGGGGAGGAGTCCCCCGGAGCAGGGTAGAACCAATCGCAGGGTCCGCCACTGATTTCAAGTGACGCCGCAAGACTTCTGCCCGCCTGAGGGAGCCGGAACTGAGGATCGGGGTCTCGGACTGGGGTGCGGGCGGTGCAATCTGTGGGAGAGCGGCAACAGTCAGCGCCTCATGGTGCACGGCTGAGGCCAATCTCGCTGTCGCAGCTTATTTTCAACCCATGACCCTCATCGAGCGGTTCCGCAGGCACCTGGCTGACCTCGGTCTGGACTCCGGAAGAGCACTCGTGGCCGTCTCCGGGGGCCCGGACTCGGTTGTGCTCCTGGACCTGCTGGTCCGTACCCAGGATCTCCACCGGCTCGAGCTGACTGTCGCTCATGTCGATCATGGCATCCATCCCGACAGCCATCGGGTTTCCGAGCGGGTGCGAGCCCTCGCCCAGGGGTTCGCCCTCCCGTTCGAGGGTGGCCGCCTCGACTTGGGCCCTTCCGCCAGCGAGACGCTTGCCCGAGCCCGGCGCTACACCTGGCTGGAGGCTGCCCGTGTGCGAATCGGGGCAGAGGCGATCCTGACCGCTCACCACGCGGATGATCAGATTGAGACGGTGCTCATGCGGTTCCTTGCCGGCTCGGGACCGGCAGGGTTGGCCGGCATGGCTCCGGTCAGCGGCAGTCTGGTGAGACCCCTGCTTCCGTTCCGCCGACACGAGCTGGCCGCCTACCTGGAGGAGCGAGGGCTGACCGCCTGGCTCGACCCGGCCAACGCCGACTCCCGGCATCTGCGTTCCTGGGTTCGGTCAGAGGTCCTGCCTCTCCTCGAAGGGCGGCTGCCCGCAGTGGAGGCGAACCTCCTCCGGGTATCCGCTCAGGCGGCGCGGGATCGAACCGCCTGGGACGCGGTGCTGGACGCATTGCCAGGCCTCGATTTGCGGATCGAAGCCGAGGCAATTTCCGTTGCTGCGTCCGTCCTCGAGGGCTATGATTCAGCCTTGGCGCAGGCGGTCGTGCTCGCGGCCGCGCGCCGCATCGGTTGCCGGCTGGGCCCGTCGCGAGTGGGCCGGATTTTCGCTCTGCTGGAGAGCGGTGTCAGCGGCGCGAGAGTG
>DASYVW010000123.1:0-3502 GCA_035936675.1 Gemmatimonadales bacterium | reverse complement strand
GGGCCCAACGACCTTCTCATCCTGCACAGCACCAGTGGCCAGAGCCCGAACCTGCTCGCCGCCGCCCGCGCCGCGCGCCACGTGGGCGTTCCCACCGTTGCCTTCCTGGGGAAGGGTGGGGGCGCGCTGGCAGGCCTGGTCGACGAATCGGTGATCATCCCCTCAGACCAAACCAGCCACGTGCAACTGATTCATATGGCACTCCAGCATCTGATCGTGGAGTCGGTCGAGAGCGAGCTCTTCAGGACATGATCGATCTGACCGGGCAGGCCGCGCTGGTCACCGGCGGCAGCCGGGGAATTGGACGCGCGACCGCTCTGCTGTTGGCGCGCTCCGGTGCCAATGTCGCCTTGACCTATCACACCCGCGCCGGGGACGCCGAGGCGACCGTGGACGAGGTCGAGGCCCTGGGCCGCCGGGCCTTTGCATTCGGCGGAGACCTGGCCGATCCTGCGGTGGTCGAGCGGATCATGTCCGAGGTGGAGCGGAAGCTCGGCCAGCTCGACATCTTCGTTGCCAACGCGGGGATCTGGCCGGCGGACGAGGTGAGCCTCGCCTCGATGCCGACCGACCGCTGGCGCCACACCATGGAAGCGAACCTGGACTCGGTGTTCCTGTCCACTCGGGGGGCGCTCCGGCTGATGCGGGCGGGCGGCCGGGTGGTGATCGTCTCCAGCACGGCCGGCCAGCGGGGCGAGGCATTCCACGCCGACTACGCCGCCACCAAGGGTGCCCTGATCTCGCTGACCAAATCGCTCGCGGTGGAGTGTGCCCCTGATCTGGTGGTGAACTGCGTTGCGCCGGGTTGGGTGGACACGGAGATGAGCCTGCCGGCGTTTGGTCAAGACAACCGTGATCGAATCCGTCGGACCATTCCACTCCAACGGATCGCAACGGCGGAAGACATTGCCGGCCCGATTCTGTTCCTCTGCAGCAATCTCGCTCGGCATGTGACCGGGGAAGTGTTGAACGTGAATGGCGGAAGCGTGCTCTGCGGATGATCCACCTCTTGTTCACCGGCGGCACCATTTCCATGCACCGAGATGCGGCCGCCGGGGGCAACGTCCCGACGCATAGCGGGGAGGCGCTGGTCGGGTTCACCCGGGGCCTGGATGCCATCAGTCCGTATCGGATCGAGAACTGGGCGATGGTGCCGGCGTGTCATTTGGGCCCCGATCGGCTCTGGGCGCTGCGCGAGCGAGTGCGACAAGTCGCCGAGTCGGGCGAGGTGCGCGGGCTCGTCATCACCCACGGTACCGACACGATCGAGGAGACGGCCTACCTGCTCGATCGGACGCTCGATCCGAAGGTGCCGGTCGCCATCACCGGCGCCATGCGCACGTCCAGTGATGAGGACTGGGATGGGCCGGGCAATCTGCTCGCCGCGGCCACCGTCGCCGCGAGCGCCGCAAGCACCGGACGCGGAGTGATGGTAGCGTTTCATGGGAAGGTGTTTGCCGGCCAGACGGTCGTAAAGTTCCACGCGACGGACCCCGATGCCTTTGCCGCTCCGTACGCGGCGCCAATCGGGCGGGTGGAGGATGGCTGCGTAGTCTACGAGGGGGGGAAGCGGGGCGGGAGCCCCCTGGGCGGGTGGGAAGCGGGGAAGCGACTGCGGCCTAGCGGACTGACGGCCGGGGTGGCGCTGGTACCCATGGTCATCGGCGACACTGGCGAGATGCTGGACCTCGCGCGGGGAACTCACGATGGCGTCGTGGTTATCGCGTTCGGCAGTGGGAACGTGCCGCCCGGAGCCGTGCCGGCCATCGGCCGATGGATCGACGATAAGAAGCCTGTGGTGATCGCCACCCGTTGCCCCACCGGCGTGGTGACGCCGCTCTATGCCTTCGAGGGTGGGGGCAGCCGCCTCGCGGCCATGGGGGCGATCCCCGCCGGTCCCCGGAGCCCCTCGCAAGCGCGGATGGAGCTCATGATCACCCTTTCGGCCGGTGTGGCGTACGGGAGCTGAGGTGAGCTTCCCCGAGACCCTCGAGATTCCCGAGTCTATCCTCGAGATCGCTCGCACGCTCGAGGGAGCCGGCTTCGAGGCTTGGTGCGTCGGCGGCACGCTCCGGGACACGCTGCTGGGACATCCTCAGTCCGACTATGACATCGCCACCACAGCAATGCCGGAGCAGGTACAAGCACTTTTCCCCAAGACGATCGGCGTGGGCATCAAGTACGGTACCGTCGGCGTGCTCGACCGGAAGCGGGAGCTGCACGAGGTCACCACGTTCCGGCGGGATGTGGCTACCGATGGCCGGCACGCGGTGGTGGCCTTCGGGGTCGCCCTGGAGGATGATCTGGCCCGCCGCGACTTCACCATCAACGCCATCGCCTATCATCCTCTTCGGCATGAATGGCGCGACCCCTTCGGCGGCGCCCGCGATCTGGAGCACCGGCTGGTTCGCGCGGTCGGCGACCCTGCGCAACGGTTTCGTGAAGACTACCTGCGCATCCTGCGGGCGCTCCGATTCGCCGCCCGCTTCGACTTCAGCATCGACCCCCAAACGTGGGAGGCGGCTCGTGCCGCCGCTGCGGGACTGGCGCGGCTCTCGGCCGAGCGGGTGCGAGACGAATGGTTCAAGAGCCTGCGGACTGCCCGCTCGCTGACCCAGCTCGTGTCGCTCTGGAAGGAGGTCGGGGCCGCTGGTGAATGGATCCCGGAGCTCAACGCTGAATTGGGATCCAGCGCCAAGATCCCGACGCCTTCGCTAAGCGAACGCGATCCGGTGCTGCTGACCGCGCTGCTCTGCTCCAGTCCCGCGGCCGTCCTCAAGCGTCTCAAAGCCTCCAATGCAGAGATAGACCGCGCCCGGGCGCTGGAGGCGGGTCCCGAGGCGCCGAGTGGTAACGATGAGCGCTCCGTCCGCCGATGGTTGGCGCAGACGGGGGGATCAGCGGACGATCTCTCTGCGCTCTGGTCGTTGCGGCAGCGGGGTGATCCACCCTGGGGTGAGGCTGTGCGGAAAATTCGCCTCCGGGGCGACGCGCTGACTCGGACGGACCTTGCCGTCAGCAGGGGTGACATGGAGTCGCTCGGGGCGAGCGGGCCGCGGATCGGTCAGATGCTCGCGGAGCTACTCGATCAGGTGCTGGATGATCCTGCACTGAATACCAAGGACAGGCTGCTCGATCTCGCCCGGAAGATGAGATGACGCCGCTCGTCTTTGCGCTGGCAGCCGCACTGGGCAATGTGGTAGGTGCGCTTGCCGTGGTCCGTCATCTGCAGCGCGGCCTTCGCTTCATCGACGCGTGTCTGGCGTTCGGCGCGGGATTCATGCTTGCCGTGACGGTGCTCGGCGTCCTGCCTGTGGTCTTCGACGGCTCGAGTGTGGCCCCGCTCTGCGTGATTCTGGGATACTTCGCGGTCCATCTGGCGCAGCACGTGTTCACACCGCACTTCCACTTCGGCGAGGAGACCCATCGTGTCAGCTCGGCGGCCGGCGACACTGCTTTGCTCGGACTCACCCTTCACACCTTCTTCGACGGGGTGGCAATC
>DASYVW010000122.1:0-2110 GCA_035936675.1 Gemmatimonadales bacterium | reverse complement strand
CCGGTGCGGCGCAATGTCGAGATCGACGACAAGGTCCTCGACGGCCCGAACTCGGTGGTGGTGGACCAGGCGGAGAACCGGCTGCACACGCAGCGGGCGCTGCTGCTGGAGCTAATCGGAAAGAAATGATTTCAAATCCGTGTCACCCTGAGGGTGCGCAGCACCCGAGGGGGCCAGACCGCCGGCTGTTGTCGAACTTTCGCGTTCCGGTCCCCTCCCCGCTCCCCTTCCCCCTCCCCTTCGCTTCGCTCAGGGTCAGGGTCAGGGTCGGGGTCAGGGTGACATCGCAAGAAGCATGGGGTTCAACGTGAGCATTGATACGTCAAAGGGAATTGCGGGCCTGAAAGGCGCTCTCCGCTACGTCCGGGCCTACCGCGACCAGGTCTTCGTGGTCAAGCTCGGCGGTGACGTTTTGAGCGAGCCGGAGACGCTCGACGGTGTCGCGGGGCAGCTCGCGTTGCTGACGTCGCTGGGGATCCGGATCGTCGTCGTTCATGGTGGCGGCCCTCAAGCCACGGCGCTGAGCCGCCGGCTCGGCCTCGAGCCGCGTCTCGTGGCCGGGCGACGGGTGACCGACGATGGGGCGCTCGACGTCGCCAAGATGGTCTATGCCGGCCAGATCAACGTGAACCTGCTGGCAGCGCTCAGGGACCACCGGGTGCAGGCAGTGGGACTCAGCGGTGTGGATGCCGAGCTGATCACCGCGCACCGGCGCCCTCCCGTCTCGGTGGTGGACGACGCCGGCGCCACCGTGCGGGTGGACTATGGCCATGTGGGCGACATCGACCGCGTTGATCCCCGGGTGCTGGTGACGCTGATGGACGCGCGCATGGTGCCGGTGGTGGCGAGTCTCGCCGGCGGTGAGGGCGACGAGGTGTACAACGTCAACGCCGACACGGTGGCCGAGGCGCTCGCGGTGGCGCTCCGGGCCCAGAAGCTGATCTTCCTCACCGGCGCGCCCGGCGTCCTCCGGGACCGGAACGACCCGGCGACCCTGGTCACCTTCGCCGACCCGGACGATCTGGCCGGCCTCATGGCCAACGGTGTCCTCAGCGGCGGCATGCGTCCCAAGGTCGAGGCCTGCATCAGGGCCGCCACCGGGGGAGTGGAGCGGACCCACATCATCGACGGCCGCGCTCCCGACGCGCTCCTGCTCGAGGTCTTCACCGGCGCCGGCTGCGGCACCATGATCGTCGGTCGCAAGGAGAAGGCCACCTATTTGGGGGTGGACCTTGCCGGGTGAGATCGACCTGCTGCGCGAGCTGGTCGCCATACCATCGTTGAGTGGCGAGGAGACGGACCTCGCCGTGTTCGTCGAAGAAACCGCCCGCCGGTGGGGCCTCGACGTGGTGCGGGATGCCAACGGCGTCCGGATCGAGGTGCGAGGCTTCAGCATCGGGCCGACGCTGGCGTACGTGTCTCATCTCGACGTGGTGCAGCCCGGCGCGGGATGGACCCGCGACCCTTTCGTTCCCGCCATCGAGAGCGCCCGGCTGTACGGCCGCGGCTCGGGAGACGCCAAGGCCTCGGTGGCGGCAATGCTCTACGCCGCCAAGGACGTGGTGGACAAGGGTGGCATGGACTCGGGCAGGCTGCTGATTCTTCTCGGCTTCAGCGAAGAGACCAAGAACACCACCATGGGTAACCTTGCCGAGGGGGTCGGCGACATCGATGCCGCCGTGATCGGCGAGCCGACCAGTCTTGACTTCGCCATCGCCCAGCGTGGTCTCCTGATGGTGGATCTCGTGGCCCAGGGCGATCAGCGGCACGCGGCCTATGCCTCCGCCGACGGGGAGTTCACCAATGCCTCATCGGTGCTCGCGCGCGACCTGCTCAAGCTCGACGGTCTCTTCACCTCCCGGTCGCATCCCGTTCTGGGCCGGGCCACCGCAACCGCCACTATGCTCGAGGCTGGGGTGGCCCGGAACGTCACTCCGCCGGTCGCCCGTGCCGTGCTCGATGTCCGGAGCACGCCGGACTGGAGCCACGAGGAGCTGGCGGAAGAGATGCGGCAGTCGCTCACCTCGGATATCATCGTCACCTCGCGACGCCTGGTTCCCTGTGAAACTCCGCCGTCCTCCCGCCTCCTGGCTACCGCATCACACCTGCG
>DASYVW010000121.1:0-8180 GCA_035936675.1 Gemmatimonadales bacterium | reverse complement strand
ATTGCTCGCCAATGGGGCCTCGCGCAAGGAGTTGCGGCTTGCTTGCTGATCAGCAAGTTACCTTGGGGGCAGAGAGCCGTCAAGCGCCCAGCAATCTCGATCTCTGGCAGCCGGCGGCGTCAACGCCCGCCCTTCGGGCCGGCCCGCATTATTCATTTGCGCGTGGACGCGCACCCGGCCCTTACGGGCCGGGCTCTTTGTTTGGCGCGGTCCTCCGGACCGCGGATGTTCCCAGCACAAACAAGGCTCGACGTCAAAGGTCTCCGATCCATGACTCCCCAGGCCCGCCGGGGAAAATCCGAACGTTAGGGGTTACCACCTTGGACATCGGGCTTGGACATCGGGACGTGACGCCGCACGGAGCGTCCGCGGTCCGGAGGACCGGCGAATCGGAAGAGGCCGGCCCTCATGGGCCGGCCTAACGTGCACATTGGCCGGCTACGCGTCCGCATGCAAAGGGAATGACAACGCCCGCTACGATCGCGTCGTTCCCGGGCGTCCGGAAACCTTCTTTTCCCGACCCGTCCTTCCCGTCCTTCCCGTCCTTCCCGCCCTCCCGCTATGCGCTGCGCCGAGCCAGCAGCAGCTCCGGCTCCGGCTGGGCCGATTCCAGATACCTGGTGCGGGCGGCCTCAACCAGCGCGGCGGCTCCCGTGGGTACCACCTTCCGGAACAATGGCAGGTATTCCTCCCACCGCACGAGAATGGTCCGCGCCCGCGCGCTGACCGTTTTCTCCTCGTGCTCGTGGATCAGCTTCCTCAATAGCTCGACGTCTTCCGCGTCCAGGTCGGCCAGCTCGACCATGTCGTGATTGACTCGACTGGAGAACGTGCCCGCTTCATCGATCACATAGGCCACACCGTTCGACATGCCGGCCGCAAAGTTCCGTCCGGCGCGGCCCAGCACCACGACGATCCCGCCGGTCATATACTCGCAGCAGTGGTTGCCGGCTCCTTCGATCACCGCGACCGCTCCGGAGTTCCGGACCGCGAATCGATCTCCTGCCTGGCCCGCCGCGAACAGCTTCCCGGCGGTTGCCCCATAGAGCACGGTGTTCCCGATGATCAGGTGCTGATGCGAGGTATGGGCGTACGCGGCCCGGCGGAACGGCCGGATGGTGATCTCCCCGCCGCTCAGACCCTTGCCCACGTAATCGTTGGCCTCGCCCTCGAGCTCGAGGTGCACCCCGCGACAGAGAAACGCCCCAAAGCTCTGGCCGGCTGTCCCGGTGAAGCGGAGACGCACCGATCCCGCGGGCAGCCCGGCATCGCCGTGCCGCTCCGCAATCGCGCCCGCCACCCGTGCACCCACCGCGAGATGGTGATTGAGGATCTCGTAGCTGCCGGAGAAGGGCAGGCCGCAATCGAGATACGGATCCAGATCGCCCAGGATCTCACGGTCGAGCGAGATCAGCCCTGGCCGATCGTTCCGTTCCACCGTTCGCCGTAGACTTTCCTGCGTCCCAGCTTCCCCGCTTACTTTCCCCGCTTCCCCGCCTCCCCGCGTCCCCCCGAGTAGCATTGACAGATCCAGCATCTGGGCCCGCGGCACATCCGGCCGTTCCATCCGCTCCAGCAGATCGTGCCGCCCGATGATCTCGTCGAGGGAGCGGAAGCCCATCCCTGCCAGCAGCCGGCGCACCTCTTCCGCCAGCAAGGTGAAATAGGTGATCACCTGCTCCGGCGTGCCCTTGAACTTGGCCCGCAGGTCCTCGCGCTGGGTGGCGATGCCGGTGGGGCAGGTGTTGATGTGGCACTGCCGCGCCATCGCGCAGCCCATCGCCACCAGCGGCGCGGTGCCGAACCCGTAGCTCTCGGCGCCGAGCAGGGCCGCAATGATCACGTCCCGCCCGGTCTTCAGGCCTCCGTCGGTTCGCACCTCGATCCGGTGCCGAAGTCCGTTGCGCACCAGGGTGTTTTGCGCCTCGGCCACGCCGAGCTCCCAGGGCGATCCCGCATGCTTGATGGAGGACAGCGGCGAGGCCCCGGTGCCGCCGTTGTGTCCCGCGATGAGCACGTAATCGGCATAGGCCTTCGCCACGCCGGCGGCGACCGTCCCCACGCCACTCTCGGAGACCAGCTTGACGCCGACCCGGGCGCGGGGGTTCACCGTCTTCAAATCCTGGATGAGCTGCGCCAGGTCCTCGATGGAGTAGATGTCGTGATGCGGCGGCGGCGAGATCAGCTGAATCCCCGGCACGGCGTGGCGCAACCGGGCGATGAGGTCGGTGACTTTATGGGCCGGGAGCTGACCGCCTTCGCCCGGCTTTGCCCCCTGCACGATCTTGATCTCCAGCTCTTCCGCCCGGGTGAGATATTCGGTGGTCACGCCGAACCGCGCGGAGGCCACCTGCTTCACCCGATTGTCCGCCCGATCGCCGTTGTCGAGCGGCCGATAGTTCTCCGGATCCTCGCCGCCCTCTCCCGAGTTGGACCGGGCGCCGATTCGGTTCATCGCGATCGACAGCGTGGTATGCGCCTCCGGCGAGAGGGCGCCGAGCGACATGGCAGACGACACAAAGCGGCGGCGGATCTCCGCGACCGGCTCCACGTCATCGAGCGGAATAGCGTCGCCCTGCCGCGGCGCGAGGAGATCGCGCGGGCCGGCGGGACGACGCTGAATATTCTTGGCGACGAACTCCTCGTACGTATTGCGGAATCTTTCCGCTCCTTCCGCTCCCTCGCGTTCGCTCGGGACAAGCTTCTCCGCCCTCCCCCCGACCGCCTTCTGGAGTGCCACCACGATCGGCGGGGCCCAGCCGTGATCCTCGCCTTCCTTGCGGAAACGAACCCGGCCGTGATCGGTCAGCGTGGAGCCGCACTCCTCGGTCCGGTATGCGGCCTCGTACCGGCCCAGCACGTCTTCGGCGATCTCCTCGAAGCCGATGCCTCCGATCGGTGAGGAGGTGCCTGCGAAACAGGCGGAGATCACCTCGTGACCGAGCCCCAGCGCGTCGAACGTTTGTGCCCCGCAGTAGGATGACAGCGTGGAGATTCCCATCTTGGACAGGATCTTGAGGAGGCCCTTCTCGGCCGCGGCCCGGTACTGGTGCCTTGCCTCCGAGGACGAGGGACGATCCTCGGGCGACGCACGCGTCGCCCCTACGGCCCCGCTTCCCCGCTTCCCCGCTTCCCCGCGTCGCTTCCCCGCTTCCCCGCTGAACAACTCATCCACCGTCTCGAGCGCGAGCCAGGGATGCACCGCTTCAGCCCCGTAGCCGATCAGGCCGGCGAAGTGGTGGATGTCGAACGCGTCGCCGACCTCCGCAACCAGGCCCACCCGTGCGCGGAGGCCGGTGTGGACCAGGTGCTGGCGGACGGCACCGATCGCCAGGAGCATAGGGATCGGGGCGCGCTGCTCGCCGGCGGCCCGGTCGCTGATGATGAGGATGTGGGCTCCCCGCCGCGCCGCACGCTCCGCGGCTCGCCGTAGGGCTGTGAGCGCCGGCTTGAGCCCACCGACTCCCTTCTTGGGATCCCACACCGCATCCAGGGTCACGGTCGAGAACCCCGCCACATTGCGCAGCGCGGTCATCTCCTCGGCCAGGAGCAGCGGATGCTCCAGCCGGAGCATGCGGGCGTAGGAGGGTCGCTCGAGCAAGGGTGAGCCGCGCCGGCCCAGGTGCATCCGGAGCGACATCACCATCGATTCGCGGAGGGAGTCGATCGGAGGATTGGTGACCTGGGCGAATCGCTGGCGAAAATAGGCGTACAGGCTCGGTGTGACCGCGGAGAGCGGTGGGATGGGCGTGTCGTCACCCATACTCCAGACCGGGTCGCCCCCAGTGCTGCCCATCGGCTCGAGCACGAGGCGCAGATCTTCCGCACCGTAGCCGAACGTGCGCTGGAGGCGGAGCAGGGAATCGCCGGTGTGAATCGGCGGTACCCGCGCAGGGTCGGGCACCAGCGTGGCCATGTAGCGAGCGACCCAGCGGGCATAGGGCTTCCGCCCGGCAACCCTGCGCTTCGCGTCCTGGTTGCGGATGACCTCGCTACGCGTGGTGTCCACTACCAGCACTTCGCCCGGTCCCACCTTCCCGCACGCGACCACCTCGCGCGGATCGAGATCGACCAGCCCCACTTCCGAGCCGGCGACGACCAGGCCATCGCGCCGGACCTTGTAGCGGCAGGGCCGCAGCCCGTTACGATCGACCGCGGCGCCCGCGAGAACGCCGTCGGTGAACGCCAGGGCGGCCGGCCCGTCCCACGGCTCCAGCACGCACTGGTGATACTCGTAGAACGCCTTCACGGCGGGATCGAGGTCGGCGTACTTCTCCCAGGCCTGGGGCACTGTCATCATCGCCGTATGCACCGGGTCCCGGCCCGAGCGGACCAGCAGCTCCATGGTGTTATCCAGGCTGGCAGAGTCGCTGCCTTCGGCCCAGATCACGTCGCGCAACCGCTCGATCTTCTCGCCCCATACCGGCGAGGCCAGCATCGGCTGCCGCATCGCCATGGAGTTCCGGTTGCCCCATAACGTGTTGATCTCGCCGTTGTGGGCGAGGAGCCGGAAAGGCTGCGCCAGCGGCCAGCTCGGCAGCGTGTTGGTCGAGTAGCGCTGGTGGAAGACCGCGATGGCGCTCTCGTATTCCGGGTAGCGGAAGTCGGTGAAGAACGCTGGGAGCTGCGTCCCGGTGAGGAGTGCCTTGTACACCACGGTGCGGCAGGAGAGCGAGCAGGCGTAGAAGCCGGGGAAACCGGCTTCCGTCGCCCGTCGCTCCATCTCCCGCCGGGCCAGATAGAGCGCTCGCTCCCACGCATCCTCATCGGCGGCCAGCGCGGGACGGCCCACCAGGACCTGGCGGATGACCGGACACGAGGCCAGTGCGGTGGGGCCGAGCGCCGCCGTGTTCGTGGGGACGTCCCTCCAGCCGAGGAAGGGAATTCCGTCCGACGCGAGCACCTGCTCGATCATGGCCACGGACGCCCCCAGAGGCTCGGCTCCCCGGGGCAGGAAGAACGCGCCGACCCCGAATGGCAACCCGGGCTGGAGATGCAGCCCCAGGCGATACGAGTCCCGATAGAAGAGACGGTGGGGGATTTGGGTCAGGAGGCCGGCACCATCGCCGGAATTGTCAGTCGAAGCTGCTCCGCGATGGGCCACCCGAGCCACTGCCTCGAGCGCCATGGCCACGACTTCATGAGTGCGGGTACCTGAAGCGTCGGCGACGAAGCCGACACCGCAGGCATCGTGCTCGCGTGTGGGGTCGAGGGTGGTCCCCGCAAAACTGGCGGCGTGTCGGGGATCGTGCTGACGGGAACCGGCCGGGTGGATCCGCTGCCCATTGGCGGCCATGGTGCCTCCTGAGTTGTCGTGCCCCCATCGGCCGGAGAGGCCAAGCTCGGGGCAACAAAAAAG
This sequence comes from Gemmatimonadales bacterium, assembly GCA_035936675.1. GTDB lineage: Bacteria > Gemmatimonadota > Gemmatimonadetes > Gemmatimonadales > GWC2-71-9 > CAVVWJ01. The sequence continues at coordinate 2,821 of DASYVW010000121.1, read as the reverse complement.
CCCGCTCCATATCAGGAGCAGGCCGGGGGTCGCGTGAAAGCGCTACCTTACCCGGACGCTCCTCTGGAGCGGACGAGATTAAGATTGGTGACGATGACGGCGAGCGACGCGTTCATGCCGCATTATTATACATCGCGATGAATGTGTCAAGGCGGGCGCCCTCCTTGACATGTCCCCGGGATTGTCGTAGCCTCCAGATCCAGTGATGCATAAGTTTCCAAACTGAGCTCGGGCACAATGCAGACCAGTCTCTTCCTACTCGTCGTCGTCCTTCTTGGCCTCCTTACCGTCCTTATCGGTGAGCGAGAGGTCCGCGGCGTGCTACGACGAGCAACATGAGACACTGAGTCTCCCCTGATTGCCCCCAGCGCCGCGGACGAATCCGCGGCGCTTTTTGTTTGCTCCTCAACCTTTAAGGGTACGTATGGCCAGCCAGGAAGTCCTGATCTTCGACACTACTCTCCGCGACGGTGAGCAGGCCCCCGGCAACAGCCTGTCGCCGGAGGAGAAGCTCCGGCTGGCGCGTCAGCTCGATGCCCTGAGAGTAGACATCATCGAGGCCGGCTTCCCGGCAGCCTCCGAGGATGACTTCCGCAGCGTGCGGGAGATCGCCGGCGAGATCCGTCGTCCCGTCATCGCGGCACTCGCCCGCTGTCACGAGCGCGACATCGACCTGGCCGGCGAGGCCCTGAGCGGGGCCGAGCGCGGCCGGATCCATGTGTTCGTCTCCACCTCCGACCTGCACATCCGCGAGAAGCTGCGCACCACGCGGGCGGCGGTCCTCGAGATGACCCGCACCGCAGTGCGCCGGGCCAGGCAGTATACGGATGACGTGGAGTTCTCCGCGGAGGACGCCAGCCGAACCGACCCGGACTACCTCTGCCAGGTGGTCGAGGCCGCAATCGAAGCGGGCGCCACCACGATCAACTTGCCCGACACGGTGGGGTACGCCACACCCGCTGAGTACGCCGAGATGTTCCGGAGCGTGCGCGAGCGCGTGCCGGGCGTGGATCGAGTCGTCCTGAGCGCCCATTGCCACGATGATCTCGGTCTGGCTGTCGCGAACACGCTGGCGGCCATCGCGGCCGGGGCCACGCAGGTGGAGTGTACGGTCAACGGAATCGGAGAGCGCGCCGGCAACGCCGCGTTGGAGGAGATCGTGATGGCGAGCCGGGTCAGGGGACCGGCGCTCGCGTTCCAGTGCCAGGTGGAGTCGCGCGAGATCCATCGCACCAGCCAACTGCTCTCCCATCTCACCGGCGTCTTCCCCCAGCCGAACAAAGCCATCGTGGGCCGCAATGCATTCGCCCATGAAGCGGGCATTCACCAGCATGGGATGCTCCAGAACGGCCTCACCTACGAGATCATCCAGCCGGAAATGGTGGGGATTCCGCGCTCGACCCTCGTCCTCGGCAAGCATTCCGGCCGGCACGCGCTGGAGCGGCGGTACCAGGAGTTGGGATATCAGTTGGGTGAGGACGAGCTGGCCGACGTGTACCAGGGGTTCACCGCGTTGGCAGACCGGAAGCGGGAGATCCTCGACGAGGATCTACTGGCCCTCCTGCACGAGAGCTTTCACGATGCGCCGGAGGAATTCCAGATGACCCACCTCCGCGTGGTCTGCGGCAGCGTGACCGCTACGGCCGAGGTTCGGATGACCGGCCCGTGGGCCGGCGAGCGCTCTGCCCGCGGCACCGGCGACGGCCCTATCGCCGCGGCGTTCACCGCCGTGAGCGAGATCCTCGGCCGTCACGTCGAGGTCCTGAGTCTCACCCTCCGATCGGTCACGCCGGGACGGGACAGTGTCGGACAGGTCTTTCTGCAAGCCAAGATCGATGGGAAGTCGCTCTCCGGGCACAGCGCTTCGACCGATATCGTGGAGGCGAGTGCCCGTGCCTTGGTGCACGCCCTGAACAAGGCGCGGCATGCGGAGAAGCTGGAGGCGAGCTCGCTCAACGCCGTCTACTTGTGGGGAGTCTGATGAGGGCGGGAATGTCGGGAAAGACGGGAAGGACGGGAACGATGCAACATGTGCGGTCGTCGTGGGTGACTCTCCCGTCATTCCCGACCTTCCCGCCTTTCCCGTCCTGCGCGGGACGCGCCTCATGACTGAAACCCTCACCGGCTCCCAGATCCTCTGCCGCGCGCTGCTGGAGCAGGGAGTGGACGTCCTGTTCGGGTATCCGGGCGGGGCGATCATGCCGTTCTATCACGCCTTGCCCGAGTATCCCGGCCTGCGCCACGTGCTGGTGCGGCACGAGCAGGCCGCCGCCCACGCAGCCGACGGGTACGCGAGGGCGAGCGGGCGCGCGGGTGTCTGTGTCGCGACCTCGGGCCCCGGTGCGACGAATCTGGTCACCGGCCTCGCTACCGCCCATATGGACAGCACACCCGTCGTGGCGATCACCGGGCAAGTCGCTCGCGCCATGATGGGCCGGGACGCCTTCCAGGAGACCGACATCATCGGGATTACCCAGCCGATCACCAAACACAACCGGCTGGTAGAGGACATCGAGGAGCTGGAGGACGCGGTGGCAGAGGCGTTCTACGTCGCACAGGAGGGCCGGCCCGGTCCGGTGCTGATCGATATTCCGAAGGACGTGCAGAATCAGAAGGCGGAGTGGAAGGGCGGACAGGCGGACAGGCGGACGGTTGGTCACTCGGCGCAGTCCGCCCGTCCGCCCGTCCGACCGTCCGCCATCGAGGACGCCGCCCGCCTCATCGCCGAGGCCCAGCGGCCGCTGATCATGGCTGGACATGGAGTCCTGCTCTCGAACGCCTACGCCGAGCTCCGCGCCCTTTCCGAGCGCACCGGGATCCC
>DASYVW010000120.1:0-1827 GCA_035936675.1 Gemmatimonadales bacterium | reverse complement strand
GGAATCTTCCCTTTACCGAGCTGGCCGGCCCCGACGGAACCATGTTGCCACCCGACCAGCTGCGCCGGCGGATTGAAGCGGCGGGCATCGATCTCACCCGGCCCATCGTGGCGACGTGCGGTTCGGGTACCAGCGCCTGCGCCCTGGTCCTGGCGCTCGAGCTGCTTGGCCGGCCGGCAGCCGTCTACGACGGTGCCTGGGCCGAATGGGGCGGCCGGTCCGACACCCCAGTTGAATCGGGCTCCTCACCCGAGGTCTGATGGCCCAGCCGACGCTCCCCACCAATCAAGGAAGTCGCAGCGCTTCGGTGCAGCTCAGCTCCCGACAGGCCACGGGCTGCGTCGTGCTCTTTCTCCTGCCGTTCGCCGCGGCGGGCACTTTCTGTGCGGTGCAGGCAGTGCGGTTGGCCCATGCCGGGGTCTGGCGTGACGCCATTTTTCTCGGCGTCGGGGCGCTCACATTCGGTGGTGTCGGATTCGGTGGCCTCGCAGGAATGCGGGTGGCGTACCGACGAATGAAAGAGGCGGGGGCGCTGCAGGCGTCACACCCGAAGGAGCCGTGGCTTTGGCGCCGGGACTGGGCAGCGGGGCGAATCGAAGACACTACCCAGAACACCCTGCTGGCCGCGTGGATCTTTGCCACGTTGTGGAACCTGATCAGCCTCCCGAGCGCCTACCTCGGCGTACGCGCTGCGCTGTATGAAGGGAAGCCCGCGGCCTTCATGTCTCTGCTCTTCCCGCTCGCCGGTACGTGGCTGCTGGTTCGGGCCATCAAGGCGACGCTGCGTTATCGGAAATACGGCATCTCCCGGCTCGAGCTCTCCACCATTCCGGGCGTGATCGGGCACAGCCTTGCCGGCCGCGTCCGGGCCTCCCTCGACCTCCAGCCGGCTGAAGGTTTTCAGCTCATCCTGACCTGCGTCCGCAGGGTGACTACGCGAGGCGGAAAGAGCAGCTCGACTTCGGAGACCACTCTGTGGCAGGAAGAGCGCCGAGTTCGAGGCGAGCAGAACCGCGACTACGCGGGGATGGGCACCAACATACCGGTGAGCTTCGAGCTTCCGTCTGATGCAGTGGCCAGTGATCCGGACAACCCCAATAACCGGGTTCTCTGGCGGCTGGAGGTCTCGGCCAGCGTTCCCGGCGTCGACTACGAATCCACCTTCGAAGTACCCGTGTTCCGCACGGCCGCGAGCGAGCAGCCCCCATCGACCGAGACCGAGCGGCTGGTGTCAGACGCTTCTCCTCTCACGGCGTACCACCAGCCGGCCGACTCTCGTATTGCAGTGACCACCAACCGGCGCGGAACCGAAATCGTGTTCCCGGCGGCGCGAAACCCCGGTGCGGCCACCGGCCTCACCGGGTTCACGTTTATCTGGTGGGGAGCTCTGGGAATCCAGCTGTACCTGCACGCGCCGATCATCTTCCCCATCGTGACGGCGCTCTTCGGCCTGCTGCTCATGATCGGCGTGCTGGACCTCTGGCTCAAGGTCTCGCGGGTGACGGTAGCCGCCGGCACCGTGACGGTGGCCACCGGGTATCTGGAACCGAGCCGCGAACGGAGCCTGACCGCCGCCGAGGTCGCCGACGTGGTGGCCGCGATCGGCATGCAGGCGGGCAAGACAGTGTACTATGACGTCGTGATTCGCCGGAAGGATGGCAAGAAGACAACCGCCGGCGGCTCGGTGCGCGATAAGCGCGAGGCCGAGTGGCTGGCGGTCACGATCAAGAGATCGCTGGGTATCTAGCGAGCCGGCGGAGCCAGATTCCCGCAGGCCACGATCGTGCGCATGTTCTTCGACGAGGCGTGGACGTTGACGAAGAATTC
>DASYVW010000119.1:0-1980 GCA_035936675.1 Gemmatimonadales bacterium | reverse complement strand
CGCGACCTCAGAAAGGTCGTGCCCCCTTCCCGCGAGATTCTCAAGGGCATCTATCTCTCGTTCTACCCCGGCGCCAAAATCGGGGTGCTCGGCTCGAACGGCGCCGGGAAGTCCACCCTCCTCCGCATCATGGCCGGAGTGGACAAGGACTTCCAAGGTGAGGCACGGCCTCTCCCCGGAATCAAGATCGGGTATCTGCCGCAGGAGCCGCAGCTCGATCCGACCAAGGACGTGCGAGGCAACGTGCTCGAGGGAGTGAGAGAACAGCAGGCGCTGCTCGACCAGTACAACGAGATCAGCGCCAAATTCGCCGAGCCGATGGACGACGAGCAGATGAACCGGCTGCTGGAAAAGCAGGGTACCCTCCAGGAGCGCATCGAGGCGTTGGGCCTGTGGGAGCTGGATCACAAGATCGACTTGGCGATGGACGCCCTCCGGCTCCCACCCGGTGAGGCCGACGTTTCGAAGATCTCAGGAGGCGAGAAACGCCGGGTGGCGCTCTGCCGCCTGCTCCTCGAGCAACCCGACATGCTCCTGCTCGACGAGCCCACCAACCACCTCGATGCAGAGAGCGTGTGGTGGCTGGAGCGATACCTGGCCGAGTTCACGGGCACGGTGGTAGCAGTAACCCACGATCGCTATTTCCTCGACAACGTGGCCGGCTGGATTCTGGAGTTGTATCAGGGCGCCGGGATCCCCTGGGAGGGGAACTACTCGTCCTGGCTGGAGCAGAAGGAGAAGCGGCTGGCCCACGAGGAAAAGCAGGCCTCCGCCCGGCAGAAGACGCTACAGCGGGAGCTGGAGTGGATTCGGATGTCACCCCGGGCGCGCCAGGCCAAGAGCAAGGCCCGCATCACCGCCTACGAGGAGCTGCGGGCCGAGAGTGAACGGCAGCAGGAGGGCACGGCTGAGATCATGATCCCGGTTCCGGCGCGGCTGGGTGACGAGGTGGTGGTGACGGAGGGTCTCAATAAGGGATTCGGCGACCGGCTCCTGATTGACGATCTGACCTTCTCGCTGCCGCGGGGCGGCATCGTGGGTGTCATTGGGCCGAACGGCGCGGGCAAGACCACGCTGTTCCGGATGATCACGGGGCAGGAGGAGCCCGACGGCGGTTCCCTCAAGGTGGGCTCGACGGTGGAGGTCGCCTACGTGGACCAGAGCCGCGACGATCTCGATCCCAGCAAGACGGTGTACGAGGAGATTTCGGGGGGCCAGGACCAGCTTCAGTTCGGCCGCCGCACGGTGAACGCCCGGGCGTACTGCGCGGGCTTCAACTTCCGGGGGACCGACCAGCAGAAGAAGGTGGGGACGCTCTCAGGCGGCGAGCGGAACCGGTTGCACCTGGCCAAGCTCCTCAAGAGCGGCGGCAACCTGTTGCTCCTCGACGAGCCCACCAACGATCTCGACGTGGACACCCTCCGGGCGCTGGAAGACGCGCTGCTCGGCTTTGCCGGGTGCGTCGTGGTGATCAGCCACGATCGCTGGTTCCTCGACCGGGTGGCCACTCACATGCTCGCGTTCGAGGGTAACAGTGAGGTGGTGTGGTACGAGGGGAACTACCAGGAATACGCCGCCGACTACCACAAGCGGAAAGGAGCGTCGGTGGATCAACCGCACCGGATCCGATATAAGAAGCTGGTGCATTGAAAGCGGGGGCCGGACCGCCCCGCTGTCCCGCCTTCCCTGTGCCCCGCTATAATTGTCCATGCTCGCCCAACAAACCCGCATCCCGTACCTGCCAGCCCGGATCGAGGGTCTCGCGACCATCGCGATGAACCTGTGGTGGAGTTGGAGCAGAGAGGCCCGCAACCTCTTCCACTCCATCGACGAGGCGCTCTGGCACCGGACCCGGCACAATCCCCTCGAACTGCTCTGTCGGGTGGACCCGGCCCGCATCGCGGCGTGCGCCAGCGATAGCGATTTCCTCCGCCGGTACGACGATGTCATGGAGCGGATGGCGCGGGAGTCGGATAGCGG
>DASYVW010000118.1:0-7368 GCA_035936675.1 Gemmatimonadales bacterium | reverse complement strand
CGGCCTCCCCCCGTCCACTACCCTGATGTTGTGCAGGCCATCGCCGCAAACGCCGGGACGTGCGGCAAAGCTCAGGTGCACCGTCCCGCTTTCCACCGCAGCGATCCTCTGGGGAAGAGTCTGTGCGCCCGCCGCCACCGGCACAGCCGAGAAAGCCAGGAGCGTACCTAAGATCCGGCGCACGGTCACTCCCTAGGGCTGCTCGATGATGTCCTGGAGCGCCTGCACCGCACGGCTTTCCTCCGATTGGCCCAGCCAAAAGAGTGCGCGCTTCCGAAGATCCGGATTCGGGTCCCGCTTGGCGATCTCTATCAGCTTGTCGAGAGCCTCAGGCTCGTCTCGCTGGGAGTACACGAAGATCAGCTGCTCCCGCATCTGCTGGTCGCCGACGTCGCTATAGAGTTTGGTGAGCTCGCCGAGCGAGACGCCACCCTGGCCGGCCCAGAACAGCGCCTGCTTCCGCATCTCGATCCCCTGTGCTGTGTCGCGGGCGATGCCGAGGAGCCAGCGGCCATTCTCTTCGCCACCCATCTGAGAGAGGGAGAACAGCACCTTCCTCTTGAGCTCCTCGCTCTTGAGTCGCCCATAGAGCGAGCGCAGGAAGCCAGCGTTTTCGGGGTTCTCGTTCTGCCCGATCCAGAAGATCGCCCTCTCCTTTAGAGCATCGGGGACCTCGGCCCGCTCGGCATAGGCCCGGAGCGCCTGCTGCGCCTTGGGGCTGCCGTGCTGCGAGAGGGCAAAGACTGCCTTGTCTTGGATCTCGGGATCCTTGGAGAAGCGCAGGATTGAATCCAATGCACCCACGGCTCGCTCGGTCCCCACCTGCGAGAGCCAGAACACCGCCTGACGGCGTACCTCGGGGTCCGGATCGGTCCGGACAGACTCCAAGAGAACGTCCTCGGTGCCAGGCTCGTTCTGTTGAGCGAGCAGGAACAGCGCCTTGCGGCGCAGGCAGGCCGATCCCGCATCGCGTCGTGCGAGTACCCGGCGCAGGATCGGACGGGCCTTGGCCGCATCCATTTGCTGGAGGGCGTTGAGCGCGGCGACCTTCATGTCGTCGTCGGACTGGGCACAGCCGTCGGACGCGCGGGACACGCCGTGCACCCCGGGCGTTGGCGGCATTGGTGGCGTTGGCGGCGTCGGCGGTGTCGGGGGTACCGGTATCTCGCCGGCGCTGCGAGCCTCGGCGGTCACAGCGGCTACCGCCTCGCGGTCGCCGCGGCGGGCCAGCTCTCCCTGGATCCGTTGCTCCAGCGCCGCAGCGTCGCCGTTGGTGGCGGCCTTGGGGAACCGGTCCCGCTGGCGCCGCAAGGCGTCACGCGCCAGTCGCAGCTCGCGATCGCCGCCCAGCCGGTACAGCGCGAACGCCTGCCAGTAGAAGGCGTCGGGCGCGTAGCCCGATCGGGGGAAGCGCGCCGGGATCTGGCCGAACAGCTGCGCAGCCGTGCGATAGTCCCGTCGGTTCAGCAGCTCGCGGGCGCCGCGGTAGAGCGAATCCGCCGGATCGCCCTGCAACCAGGGTGCGGGCAGGCGGAGGCGGGCCGAATCGGCCGGGAGGTCGCGCCCCGCGACCCGGTCAGGGAGTGATCTCGGGGAAGGCCCGTTCGCCAGGGCCAAAGAAGCCGCCAAGGCGAGTCCAACCTGCATCACGTACATCAGAGCGCTCCTTGAGTTGTGCTCGGGCCCGAAGGCACCGCCGTACGCAACCGGGACATCACGCCGCCCCGCTCCAGCCCCTCGGTGATGAGATCCAGATCGCGGCTTCGCGGCTGGGGGGAAAGCTGAGCGATTTCGGCCAATACCAGCTCCAGATCCTGGAGCAATAGCCTGGCCCTTCCATCATTCGCGGCAGGTGAGTCAAGCAGCAGCCGGTTGGTCGCGAGCAGCTGCCGGGCAGTCGCCGATGCCAGCTGCTCGTTTCCGCCCTGCCGCACCGAAGCACGGAATAAGGTGAGGAAGGCTTCCGACTGGCTCAGATGCTCGGCGGTGGCGACCTGGTACGCTGCGTTGCTCACTCGGGGTGCCGTTGCAGTCGCCACCGGAGCCGGCGCCGCGACCGGTGGAGCCGTATTAATGGAGACACGACCCAACCCGATGCCGAGGGCCAGTACCGCGGCGATGCCTGCGGCCCATCTCAAAGGACGGAGATGACGGAGAGGACGGAGAGTCTCCGCCGTCTCCGCCCTCTCCGCCACAATCCGCGCCCAGATCTGCTCCCGCGGCGTCTCCGGCGGATCGTTGTAGTCTTTCGCGGCATCCCGCAGCTGGTCGTCCAATCGATCGTCCAGCATCATCATTCCTTCGCGAAGTCTGCGAGGGCATCTCGCAGCCGGGCACGGGCCCGGAACAGTTGCGCCTTCGAAGTTCCCGGGTGCACGCCGAGAGAGGTCGCGATTTCTTCGTGCGTATACCCCTCTACATCATGCATGACGAATACGGCGCGGTATCCGTCCGGTAAGCCGTCGATTGCCTGCGCCAGGCGGACCTTGAGGTCCGGCTCGGCCTCCGGAGTCATTCGGCCCATTGGGGGTACGTCGTCCAAAGCTACCTCCCGGTCCCGCAGCCGCCGGACCTTGCGCAAGCCGTTGAGCGCGATCGATATCGCGATGGATCCCAGCCATGTCGAAAGGGCTGCCTCGCCACGAAACTCGCTCAGGCGAGCAAAGGCGCGAATGAACGTCTCCTGGGTGTAGTCCTGTGCCCGGTCGAGATCACCCGCCATCCGATAGACCAGCCGGAAGACGCGGTCGACGTGCGCATCGTATAACGCGCGCTCGGCACTCGGATCTCCCGCCAGTACCCGGCCGATCAGTTCCTGGTCGTCCACCCGGCTCCGGAGCGTAGGGTCAAGGTCTCAGGCCGCATCTCTGACACGTCAGTCTTGGAAACCGTTGCTTACGCCATCCTCAGGCAGCCGAAGGAGCGTGGCGCCGAAGGCCGCCTCAGGGCGTAGCCGCAGCGGCTACGCGCAGGCAACCCTTCAGCGTTTGAAGGCATCTCAAGGGTACGTCGGCAACGGGCAGCTTGCTTCAGTCGGTCCATTTTCACGGGAGATTCATCGATGGTCATGCTCATGGCAGCGAGGCCCGGGGTCGTCTACCGGGTTCTGGATGGGGCGGGGCGGGCGATCGGTGAGGTCGTACAGCCGAAATCGGCGCCCGTCATGGGGCGTGGTGCTGGGACGGTGCTTCTAATTCGGAGTGAGGAGGGAAGACGGTCGGATGCGGCGCTACTTGCCCCCTAAGACCTCTTGCTGTGCCTGCAAGAGCTCGAGCCGGCGGTCAATCGCTCTGATCTCCTGATTCGCCACGGTGGGGCTGTATGCCGACTGGGCTCGCTGGGCTTCCAGCGTCTGTTTCTCTAGCTCCCCGATCACCTGATCCAGGCTGGCCCCACCCGCGCCTCCGATTGGCTTCCGCAACCGCCCGGCCCGCCTGACCGCGAGCTGCAACTCCAGTTGAAGGGCCCTCTCGGTCAGCCCGGCCAGCTCGCCGCGGGTAGTCTCGAGATCGATTTCGGCCTGTCGCAGTTCCTCCCGCCGCTCGAAGAGGCCCTTCTCCCGCTCGGCGGCCTTCCGCTCAGCCTCCAAGCCCACCCGGTCGGCTTCCCGATTTTCCTTTTTCGCGAGGCTGATCCGTTCCTTGATCCGAACCATCTCGACCTTCTTCGCCTCGATCCTGCCCCTGGCGCCCAGGCGCATTGTTTCCGCCTGCTGCCGCCGGCTCTCAGCCTGCGCAACCTCCTCGGTGGCAGCACGGAGTTGGCGCTTGATGGTGATCGTGTCGCGGGGGGCTACCAGCAGCAGAAAGCTGTCGAACCCGCTCTGCGGTGGTGACTGCGCCTGAGCCTTGGTCTGGCCCATGAGGGCACCGGACGCGGCCCACAGAAGTAGGATCAGCAGGAGGGAAGTTCTGGCCATAGTACAGGAAGTATCGTCACCCGGTCACCCGGCCTTTAAGGTGGCTGAGAGGGCGGCTCCAAACGGGTCCCGCTCCCCTCGACTAACTCCATGTCCGGCCGTGGGTTCCCCCCTTATTCCACGGTTGCTGGCTCGGGGCGCTCCCGACTATATTTCCGGGCCGGACGCCCTCCTCCTGGTCGTCACTGCTCCAGCACAGGAATTCCATGACAGCACCGAACTCGCGCGAACGTATTCTGCCCCGCCTGATCGAAGAGGAGATGCAGCAGTCGTTCATCAACTACTCGATGAGCGTCATCGTCTCGCGCGCGCTGCCGGACGTTCGCGACGGGCTCAAGCCCGTGCACCGCCGCATTCTCTACGCCATGAACGAGCTGGGGCTTGTGCCTGGTCGCGGGTACAAGAAGTCCGCTACGGTCGTGGGCGATGTGCTAGGGAAATACCATCCGCATGGCGACAGCTCAGTCTACGACGCCCTGGTCCGCATGGTCCAGCAGTTCTCGCTGCGGTACCCCCTGGTGGATGGGCAAGGGAACTTCGGCTCGGTAGATGGCGACCCGGCAGCAGCCTATCGCTACACCGAGGCACGGCTTACTCGCGTCGCCATGACTTTGCTGGAGGACATCGACAAGAACACCGTCGATTTCCAGGCGAACTTCGACGATCGGCTCCGGGAGCCGACCGTTCTTCCCTCGAAGATCCCTAATCTGCTGGTGAATGGCTCGAGCGGAATCGCGGTCGGAATGGCAACCAACATCCCGCCGCACAACCTCCGCGAGGTCGTGAAGGCGGTGCAGCTGCTGGTGGACAACCCGGACGCCACCATCGGCGAGCTCCGCAAGGTGATCAAGGGCCCCGATTTTCCCACCGGCGCGTACATCTACGGGCGGGCTGGCATCAAGGAAGCGTATGAGAACGGCCGCGGCCGAGTCGTGATGCGAGCCCGGGCCCAAATCGAGGAGAAGGAAACCAGCAACCGTTCCCAGATCGTCGTGACCGAGATCCCCTACCAGGTCAACAAGGAGAACCTGGTCAAGGCGATCGCGGAGCTGGCTACCGAGAAGAAGATCGAGGGAATCAGCGGGATCAACGACGAGTCCGATAAGGACGGAATGCGGATCGTCATCGAGCTGAAGCGCGACATCATTCCCAACGTCGTCCTGAATCAGCTCTACAAGCACACCCAGATGCAGACCACCTTCGGCGTGATCATGCTGGCGCTCACCAACGGCGCCCCCAAGATCATGAATCTGAAGGAGCTGCTGCAGCACTTCATCGACCACCGCCACACCGTCATCATCCGGCGGAATCAGTTCGACCTGGACGCTGCCCAAGCCCGCGAGCACATCCTCGATGGACTGAAGATCGCTGTCGACAACATCGATGAAGTCATCAAGATCATCCGGGGCTCGGAGGATACGGCTCAGGCCGACGGCCGGCTCCGCAAGCGGTTCGGCTTCAGCGAGAAGCAGAGTGACGCCATCCTCAACATGCGTCTGGCCAAGCTCACCGGGCTCGAGATCGAAAAGCTCGACGCGGAGCTGAAGGAGGTGCGTGCCACGATCAAGGAACTCAAGGGAATTCTGGCGTCCAAACCCAAGCGGATGGCGATTCTCAAGGAAGAGATGGATGAAGTGGCCGGCACGTTCGGTGATGACCGGCGGACCGAGATCGTGGCCGACCAGGGCGAGTTCACGGTCGAGGACCTGATCGCCGAAGAGGATATGGTCATCACCGTCTCTCACGGCGGCTACATCAAGCGGATCCCGATCACGACCTACAAGCGGCAGCGTCGGGGCGGGCGCGGTCTCAATGGCGCGGACCTCAAGGCCGATGATTGGGTCGAGCACCTCTTCATCGCCAGCACCCACGACTACCTGATGTTCTTCAGCGACAAGGGCCAGGTGTACTGGCTCAAGGTCCACGAGATCCCACAGGCAGGGCGGGCGGCGCGGGGCAAGCCGGTGGTCAACTGCATCGCCATCAAGCAGGATGAGCAGATTGCGGCACTGGTACCGGTGCGGGAGTTCACCGAAGACCAGAGCCTCATCTTTGCCACTCGCAAGGGCACGGTGAAAAAGACGGTTCTCTCGGCCTATGGCCACGTGCGGGCCACGGGAATCTGCGGCATCAACATCGACAAGGATGACGAGCTCATCGACGTGCAGGTCTGCGACCAGAACAGCGACATCATTCTGGCAACCAAAGACGGCATGAGCATCCGCTTCCACCAGGGTGAAGTGCGTGACATGGGGCGTGCAACCACCGGGGTCAAGGGCGTCGAGCTGGAGAAGGACGACGAGGTGATCGGGATGGTGGTGGTGCGCCGGGACGCCACGCTGCTCGTCGTCAGCGAGAAGGGGTACGGCAAGCGGTCCGAGCTCGTGGACTACCGAGTTCAGAAGCGCGGCGGCAAGGGCATCATCACGCTGAAGAAGACCGACAAGACCGGCTCGATCGTGGCGCTGAAGGAAGTCATACCCGACGACGAGCTGATGATGATTACCAGGCATGGGGTGATCATCCGGCTGCCGGTGGACGGAATCAGGGTCATTGGCCGGAACACTCAGGGGGTGAAGGTCATGAACCTGGACTCCGGTGACGCGGTGGTCGATGTCGCCCGGGTCGTGAAGGAGGACGAGGGAGGGGTGGAGGAAGCCTCCAGCGGTGACGAGGTCACCCCGACAGCTGCTGTGGAGTAGGGTTATCATTGTCGATGACCTCCGCCGCAAATAGGTGGGCCGAAACCCCCCGGGTCGTCCTCGACCCGCGGCCCACCGTATCGCTGGAGGCATTGCGATCCGCCGCAAAGGGGCTCGAAGGAATTGCGGTACGGACGCCGTTGCTCGATGCACCCGCGCTGTCTCGCCGGCTCGGACTGCCGGTTGTGCTTAAGTGCGAGCACCTCCAACCGATCGGCGCCTTTAAGATCCGCGGTGCATATACCGCCATCTCCCGCCTATCCCCCGAGAGCCGCGCCCGCGGCGTCATCACCTACTCCAGTGGCAATCACGGACAGGCGGTCGCCTTTGCGGCTCGCCTGCTGGGTACCTGGGCCGTCGTCGTCATGCCCGAGCGCGCCCCGGCCATCAAGGTCGAGGGCGTCAGGCGCTACGGGGGTGAGGTCGTTATCGCGGGAAACAGCTCGGCAGAGCGGTGGGAGCGGGCCCGTGCGCTGGCCGAAGAACGTGGCCTGGCAATGGTGCCGCCCTACGAGAGCCTGGACGTCATCGCAGGCCAGGGGACGTGCGGGCTCGAGATCCTGGAAGAGTGGCCGGCGGTCGAGGCGATCCTGGTCCCGGTGGGAGGCGGCGGGCTCATTGCGGGCATCGCCGCGGCGGTATCGGCCCTCAAGCCGACGGTCAGGGTGATCGGGGTGGAGCCGGTCGGCGCGCCCAAGCTCGCTCGCGCACTCGAGGCGGGCAGGCCGGTCAAGCTCGACAGCACCG
>DASYVW010000117.1:0-1893 GCA_035936675.1 Gemmatimonadales bacterium | reverse complement strand
ACACCATGGCCGAGATGTCCACCCTCACCCGGCAGATCGCGGGCTCGATCAAGGAGAACGCCGCCGGCGCGGTGGAGATCAACCGGGCGGCTCAAAAGATGAACCAGCTGACCCACCAGATGTCGGAGGCGGTGGGCGAGCAGAAGCGAGGAGGCGAAATGGTGGTCGAGGCCGTGGAGTCGATTGCGCTCATCTCCCGCCAGAACCTCGTCGCGGTCGAGCAGATGAGCTCGGCGGCGAAGAGCCTCGCGAGCGAGTCGGAGACGCTCAAGCAGCGGGCCGAGATCTTCCAGGTATGAGCTCTTTCTCGGAGACCGCGGCCGCGGGGCGGCTGGCCGCGCTGGATGCCCTTCTCGAGGGAGTCGATCGCGAACGGGCGATCCTGGCCGCGCTGGAAGATGAGGCGCCTGTCGTCCGCGACCGCGCCATCCGGCTGGCGACTCGCTACATCGAGCCGCAGGTGCTGGGCGAGCTGGTGGCCGATGAAACCAACGCCACCTTGCGCAACGCGGCCATTACCGCGCTCGAGCGCCAGGGTCCCTACGCGGTCCCTCACCTCGAGAGCATGCTGGCCCGGCCCGAGGAGGACGTCGTCATGTTCGCGCTCCAGATGCTGGCGCGCATCGGCGAGCCCTCCGTAGTACGGACGGTGGCGCCGCTGGTGCGGCACTCGAACCCGAACATCGCCCAGTCTGCCGTCGAGGCGCTGGGACAGCTGCGCAGCGCCCAAGCGGTTCCCGTTCTGCTCGACCTGCTCCACGGAGACCTCTGGATTCAGCTCGCGGCCATCGAGGCGCTGGGCGAGATCGGCGATCCGGCCGCGGTCCTACCCCTCGTCGCTCTGGTGCCCGACTCGATCGTCGCCGAGCCGGCCGTGGCGGCACTCCAGCGCATCGCCGCGCCCGAGTCGCTCGAGGCGCTGATAGACCGGCTGGTGGCGGTGCGCGAGCGGTCCCTCCGCGACGGCTTACTGCTCGCCATCGGGGTGGTGATCGATCTTCATCCCAACCCCGGGCCGGTCGCCATCCAATACAGCGGCAAGGTCGAGCTCGACCCGTCTCGCGACCTTCTCGCCTATCTGGAGGAGATCCTCCAATGGGACCCGGGACTCGCGGTCCCTGACGCCGGGAGTGAACCTCGCGACGGCGATGGTCTCCTGCGGGCGGCGACGGCTCTGACCGTGGTAGCCGGCCTCCGCTCGATGTATCCGCCGGTTCTGATCCGGATCGCGACGGACGAAAGCGCCACCTGGGCGGTGACGCTCTTCCGGCGGAACCCGGGCGAGCTATCGCCGGCGCTCCGCCAGTTGTTACGGCACGACGATGTCCGAGTGCGCCGTGGGGCCCTGCTCGCCGGAAGCTTCCAGGCCGAGGACCTCCCGCTGGTACTGGAACACCTCGAAGACGCCGACTGGCTCATTCGGGCGGCGGCCTGCCGTGCTCTGGGAGTGATCGGTAACCCGGATACGGTGCCGCTGCTGGTCCACCGCCTACGCGAAGGCGGGGAAGTGGAGCGGGCCGCCGCGGTCGACGCACTCGCCGAGTTTCCCGCGGAGTCGCTCGGCGCGCTGGAGCCGTGTCTCGGACCGGACGCTCCCGAGCCGATCCAGGCCGCAGCCCTGGAGGTTCTCGGCAAGCGGAAGATGCAACGCTTCGACGCGCAGAAGATGGAACGATTCGAGGCGCGGATTGTCGAGCTTGCCCGCCACCCGTCGCCTGCGGTCCGGGGACCCGCGATTCGTGCCGCAGCCCAGTTGCCTGGGTCACGGGCAGAGGTGGCGATCATACGTGCCCTGGCGGATCGCCACGAGCCGATTCAGGTGGAGGCGCTGGAGTTGCTGGTCAAACGGGACCACGGCAAGACCGTTTCCACCCTCGCGGCGCTACTCGGAGC
>DASYVW010000116.1:0-5764 GCA_035936675.1 Gemmatimonadales bacterium | reverse complement strand
TGCGTGCGCCCGAGGCGGCGCCGAAGCTGGAGAGTCTCTACGGCGAGTGCGGACCTCACGAGCAGGTGGAGATCGTTCTGGCGCTGATCCGGATCGCCGCTCCCGGAGTCGCCCGATTCCTGCGGACTCGGCTGAGCGAATCGGAGCCGGAAATCCGCCGGGTTGCCGCCCGGGGGTTGGCGACGCTGGCGGACCGGACCCAGCTTCCGCTATTGCTTGCCCTGGCGGCGGACAGCGACTGGTGCATTCGCGACGAAGCCGCCCGCGGCCTCGGATTGCTGGGAATGGCCGAGTGCCGCGAGCCCCTCCTCATTCTTGCCCGCGACGTGGAGGCTGTCGTCGCGAGCACGGCACGCGCGGCCCTCGTCCTCCTGCGGACGGTAGCCCCGGCCGCGGCATGACCCCCATTGAGGCGGCCGACTGGAAGTTGCTGACGGATCTGATCCAGGCTCGCTTCGGACTGATGTTCGACGGCGTGCGCTGTGAGATCCTCGAGGGGCGGCTCCGCCCCAGACTCCGGGCACTGCATCTCGACTCGCTGCGCGAGTACTACCTCTACCTCCGCTTCCACCCCGAGAGAGAAGTAGAGTTCGGCCGCCTCGCGTCCCTCGTCACCAACAACGAGACCTACTTCTTCCGCGAGACCCACCAGTTCGACATCCTCATCAGCCACGTGATCCCTCCGCTCAAGCCGAGCCTGAGAGAGCGACCCTTCAAGATCCTGTGCGCGGGCTGCTCCTCCGGGGAAGAGGCGTACTCCATGGTGATCGCCTTCCAGAATGCAGGGCTGGAGCTCGCGGGGATCACCTGGGAGATCGACGCCCACGACGTAGATCCCGTGCGCATTGCCCGGGGGCGGGAGGCGATGTACGAACCGACCTCCCTCCGCGCCTGCGACGCGGATGCCCGGCGAAAGTACTTCACGTCCTCCGGCGGGCGCTATCAACTGAAGGAGCGGCATCGGAAGGGGGTTCGCTTCTTCGAGACCAATCTGGTGACTCCGAATGGCGCACTCGGCTGGGCCGTGTTCGATGCCATCCTCTGTCGGAACCTGCTGATCTACTTCGGGGCGCCTGCGTTCGACAACCTCATCGGCCTCTTCGCTCGATCGCTGCGGCCGGGCGGGTACCTGCTGCTGGGGCACTCCGAGTCACTGCTCGACCGCCAGACGCCGTTCGTGCCCGTCTTGTTCGAGGGTGGCGTGGTATACCGCAAAGGAATGGACGCCGCATGACCCGCATCTTCGTGGTGGACGACTCGGCTTTTATCCGCAAGGCCCTCGCTCGAGTGCTCCAGGCCGAACCGAGTCTCGAGCTCGTCGGCGAGGCGGCGAGCGGCGAGGAGGCGGTGGCGAAGATTCCCGAGGCTAATCCGGACCTGGTGACGCTCGACGTCGAGATGCCGGGGATGGACGGCCAGCAGGTGCTTCGGGCGCTGCTCCGGTGGAAGCCGACGCTGAAAGTGGTAATGCTGTCGGCCTACACCCGGGAAGGAGCAGAGGCGACGATCGAGGCGCTGGCCGCGGGCGCGGTGGACTTCATCGACAAGACCAGCTTCAACGTCATGGACTTCGACACTCTCCGGCGAGAGGTGATCGAGAAGTTGAAGATCCTGGGATTGGGAGACTCCAAGACGGTTGCGCCCAAGGGAGTTGGGCCGGTGGCCGGCAATGGTGCCGCGAAGCTGAGCGCGGCCGCGCGCTGCGAGCTCTGCGTGATCGGCGCCTCCACCGGCGGGCCGATGGCCCTGCACCAGATTCTGGAGCGCATCCCGGCTGGGTTTCCCATGCCGATCGCCATCGTGCAGCACATGCCGGCGGGGTTCACCGGTCCCTTTGCCGAGCGGCTCAGCCGCCTCAGCCGGCTCCAGGTGAGCGAAGCGGTCGAAGGAGACCGGCTTCGTTCGGGCCGGGTGCTGGTGGCTCCGGCAGGACGGCACCTCCGGATCACGAGCAGACTCACGGTGGCGCTGGAGCCAGAGCCGGCCGATGCGAAGCACATCCCGAGCGTGGATGTCACCATGAACTCGGCCGACCGGGCCCGGCCTGGTCGGGTGCTGGGGATCCTGCTGACCGGAATGGGGCAGGATGGTGCGGAGGGCATGGCGACCATCCGCGCGAGCGGCGGCTTCACCATCGGCGAGAGCGAGGCCACCTGCGTGGTCTACGGTATGCCGCGGGCCGCCGAGATGCGGGGAGCAGTGGAGTGCATGCTCCCCCTGCCGGAGATCGTCTCGTTTCTCGAGGGGCTCGGAAGCCTGTAGTCATTGCGAGCGGTCCGGCAGTCATCGCGAGCCGGCCGTAGGCCGGCGTGGCGATCCAGGCGGCTCCGCCTTTCAGCGGCGGGATTGCTTCGGGGGCTTTGCCCCCTCGCAATGACTCAGGACTGTTACAACTCCTAACTCGCCCTACTGAAGTCGCTTGCGGTCGTGCGGTGACCCGCCTCACAGTCTCTACCTGCCCGCTCCCCTAAGCTCCACCCAGACAGATCGGCACAAGGGTTCTACGGGCCCACGTGTTTACGGGGGAGGTCCCAGGATGAAAACCAAGGAATACGTCTCGACTCTATCTGAACCGGTACTGCAGAGCACCCTTCGGAATCAGCGGCGACCCAGTCAGCGGTCGCGCTACGAGCCCACTGTGGTGTATCACCTCGCCGAGCAGGTGAAGGCGAACGGGGTGGACCTGGACCAGGCAGAGGGCCCCTGGCGGGCCGACGCGCGCGAGCTCAGCCGGCCGGGACGTAATAGTCTCCACAACATCCCGGTGGTTACGAACGAGCACACGGAAGTCATGGTCGACACTGCGGAGCATGCAACCGACGTCGCCGGGTTGCTCAATTGGTGCGGCGTCCATGAGCTCGAGCCGATCCCGGAGCTCGCTCCGACCGTGTCATCCTGAGCGCAGCGTTGTCATCCTGAGCCCTTCGCTACGCTCAGGGTGAACTCCGCGAAGGATCTCCACTCGTGCGATCGGAGAGATCCTTCGCGGAGCCTGCCCTGAGCGCAGCGAATGGGCTCAGGATGACACCGCTTCGGACGTGACTCGCGGACGCACCACCACGGTGTGCCGCTCACCGTCGTCCACCAGTGGGATACCGGCTCCCTCCAACGGCCGCCCGTCGATCGTCACCTCGAGCGCTCCACCTGCGCCCTCTCCATCGTTTCGCACCTCGATGACGTAGAGACTCTTGCCATACCGGTATTCGATCGTGTATTCCGGCCAGGCGGCTGGGACCCGCGGCTCGATGAAGAGCTTATCGCCGCGCTTCCTGAAGCCCAGGATCCCCTCCAGCCCAACCCGATACATCCAGCTCGCCGAGCCGGTATACCAGGTCCAGCCACCGCGGCCGAGCTGGCCCTTGGCGGTGTAGACGTCGGCGGCGACGACGTACGGCTCGACCTTGTAGGTCGCGACTTCTTCCGGCGTGCGGGCGTGAGTGAGCGGGTTGAGCATCTGGTACAGCTCGAACGCCCGGTCGCCGTCGCCCCGGAGCGCCGTGGCGAGCACCGCCCATAGCGCCGCATGGGTGTATTGCGCGCCGTTCTCTCGCACACCCGGCAGATACCCCTTGATGTAGCCCGGGTCCTTCGGCGTCTTGTCGAACGGCGGGGTGAGCAGCATGATCAACCGCGCGTCCTCATTCACCAGATGCTGTTCCAGGGATCTCATCGCGATCGTCCGCCGCTCCGCCCGTCCACTCCCTGAGATCACGCTCCAGCTCTGGGCGATGGAGTCGATCCGGCACTCGTCGCTCTCGCGCGAGCCGAGCGGTGTGCCGTCGTCGAAGTAGGCCCGGCGATACCACTCGCCGTCCCACCCCTGCGTCTCGACCGCGGTCACATACGCGTCGGCCTGGCGCCGGAGTTCGGCCGCCACGGTGGTATCGCCCCGCGCCTGCACCTGCTCGGCAAAAGTCCGGAGTGTGGTGATGAGGAACCACGCCAGCCACACGCTCTCGCCCTTGCCCTC
The DNA here is from genome assembly GCA_035936675.1 of Gemmatimonadales bacterium. Lineage (GTDB taxonomy): Bacteria > Gemmatimonadota > Gemmatimonadetes > Gemmatimonadales > GWC2-71-9 > CAVVWJ01. The sequence goes on along the minus strand of DASYVW010000116.1, from coordinate 1,794 downwards.
CACCCCGACTCGATTCATCCCGTCGTTCCAGTCGCCGATGCCGATCAGCGGCAGCCCGTGCGCGCCTGAGGTGCAAGCCCGGCGGAGTGCGCGGAGGCAGTGCTCGTACACGCTCCCGTGATCGAGGGTCACCTGGGGCAGGTCGTATATCTCGTGCTCCTCGGGCTGGAGTTGGCGCATGGTGAGATATGGCACCGACTCGTCGAGCACCGAGGTGTCCCCGGTGACTCGTACATAGTGGTCAACCACATACGGGAGCCAGGCCAGATCGTCGGAGAACCGGGTCCGGACCCCTCGGCCGCTATGCGGGTGCCACCAGTGCTGCACGTCGCCCTCGACGAACTGGCGCGACGCGGCGCGGAGAATGTGCTCCCGCGCCAGGGCCGGCTCGGCATAGAGGAACGCCATCACATCCTGGAGCTGATCGCGGAACCCGTACGCGCCGCTGCTCTGGTACAGCGCCGTGCGGCCCCACATCCGGCAGGACAACGCCTGGTAGAGGGTCCAGCGGTTGAGCATCGCATCGAAGGTGGGCTCGGGGGTCCGCACCGTAATCGCGGAGAGTCGGTGGGCCCAGCCGGCGACGACGCTCTCCACCTCGGTCCGGGCGCGCGCCGCGTCGCGGTACTGGTCGACGGCTTGCCGCGCTCCGATCTGACTGTCAGCGGCGCCGAGCAGAATGGCGATCTCCCGGGTCTCGCGGGGCGCCAGCTCGAGCCCGCACTGGAGCGCGGCGCAGGGATCGATGCCCGCCCCAGTGATGCCCTCGAGTGTGCCGCCGGCCTGGAGCGCCGCAGGCGCGTCAGCCGCGCCATTCCGGCCGAGGAAATCGCGCCGGCTACCGGTATACCCGATCACCGGCTCGCTGATGGCGTGGAACGCGGTCCACCCGGCGAACTGCGGGTCGAAATAATTCTGCGCGAAGATCGTGTTCCGCTCGCGGTCGAACCTGGTTTGCACCTGGTGCTGGGTGTGCTCCCGCAGCGAGCCCAGAGTCCATTCCATGTAGGTCGTCAGCGTCAGGCTGCGGGCATGGGTGCCGTCGTTGGTCACCCGGAGCAATGCGAGCTTGACCGGCGACTCCCCCGCCATGCCGACCGTGAGGTGGGTGGTGATGCCGCCCAACTCGTGCTCGAACGACGTGCTGCCCGCACCATGGCGAATGGTGTACGGCGTGTGCTGGCGGATCGGCCCGGGCGTGGCACACCACAGCTCCCCGGTCTCGTCGTCCTGGAGGTACACCACCTCGCTCGCCGGGTCACTCACCGGATCGTTGTGCCAGGGCGTCAGCCGGAAGAATTGGCTGCTTCCGACCCAGGTGCACTGGCCGCCCCGCTCGGTGACGAGGAAGCCGCCGTGGGGATTGGCGACGACGTTCGCCCACGGCGCCGGGGGCACCCGATCGCCCGAGACCAGGATCTCGTAGTCGCCCTCGTCGGTGAGACCGCCGAAGCCGTTCGCGAGCGCCGGATGCAAGGGCTCTGGGCGAGCGGGAATGCGCGCGGTCCGCAGTGCGGATGAGGCTGCCGCGATGAGCGCCGGAACTGTCGGCAGATGGATCTTCAGTTGTCGGGCCACTCGTCCCAGCCGCGTGTCGCTTCGCGCCGGTGCACGGGGGAAGGCCGGGAGGCCCTCGAGTTCGTCTTCGGGAGGCGACTCCTCCGGCATTGCCGTCGCAAGGATGCGACCCAGACTCCGGCCGTCGCAGGAGATGTGCACCCGAGCGGTGGCGCGCAGCATGAGGAGCTCATCCTCCTTCAACAGGTCGCGGCGCCGGACAAACACGCCACCGGG
>DASYVW010000115.1:0-6826 GCA_035936675.1 Gemmatimonadales bacterium | reverse complement strand
CTCTGGCCCGCATCAATGTCGGGTACATTTGCTTGTAGAAGGGGATCTTCGGTGAGGCCATCGAGCACCTCTCCAAGGCCATCCGGCTCGACAATGACCGGAAGGCCACGCTCTACGCCCATTACTATCTCGGCCTGGTGTATCTCGAGCGCGAAATGTACGAGGACGCCCAGAGTTTTCTGCGCAAGACGCTCAAACTGGGACCGAATCTCATCGAGGCGTATTTCGAGCTCGGGCGGGCTCTCTGGCTGGGAGGGAACCGGGAAGAGGCGGTTCGCACCTGGACCGACGGCTATAAGGCCAACAAGTTCAACCCATGGGCCAAGCGGTGCCAGGAAATGTTGGACGTAGCGGCAGCAGGAGGCGAAGTCCCGCGCAGTCCCCTCGCCTAGCCAAGCTCTCGCTGTTCATTCCGCTCCTCGGCTGGACATGTGGGGCCGGTGTCACGGTCTCGGCTGCTGCAGCGCAAGACCAGCCTACCGCCGTGCGGGTAGGGCAGGTGACGGCGGTCGCATGGCCTCAGCAGCTCGAGCTTGCTGCCAATCTCGCCGGGAGGGCCAACGACACGGCCGACTGGCCCGGGCTGGGTCGCCGAGCGCCCGGTCCTCTACGGCTCATCGTGGTCCCTGACGGGCGCCGTCTGGACTCACTCAGCCTGGGCAGGGCACCATCCTGGGGAGCGGCCGTGGCCCTGCCCTCCGCTAGAGTGATCCTGCTCCGGGCCGACGCCGACGACATCTACGCAACGCTTCGGCACGAGCTCGCCCATCTTGCGCTCCATCAGGCGGTGCCCGTGCGGGTGCCGCTCTGGTTCGACGAGGGTTACGCCGCGTGGGCCGCGGGCGAGTGGGAACGCCTCGGAGCGCTCGAACTCAATCTCGCGGTGGTGCGGGGGGCAGTGCCGGACCTCCGAGGTCTGGACGGTGCGCTGCGCGGCTCGGCGACGAGTGCAGATGCTGCTTATGCGCTCGCCGTCTCCGCCGTGATCGAGCTGGCCCGGCGGAACCCCTCCGGATCGATCGCACCCCTACTCCAGCGGCTGATGGCGGGACACGACTTCGAGGCCAGCGTGCTGGAGACAACCGGGCTGACCATGTCGCAGTTCGAGCGAGGGTGGCAGCGGCGCGTTCGCCAGCGCTACAGTCTCGCCACCTGGCTCCTGGCGGGGGGTGGCTGGGGCGTGGTTGCGTTGTCTGCGTGGGTCTTGGTCAGACTCCGCCGCAGGGCGGACCGGGCCCGCCGCGCCGCGCTGGACGAAGGGTGGGAGCTTCCTCCGGAAAGCGCAGCGGCGTCTGAACTTGACCCGGCTCCCGAACGGTAGTAGCCTCAACCCCTATGTCGAATCCTCGCCCATCCACTCAATCGCGCAGCTCAGCGCCACGACATTTCGTGCTGGCGCCGCGGAACCTCGTCATCCTCGCGGCGGCGGTGCTAGTGCTCGTGGCTGGGTATCTGATGCTCCAGGCGGGTCATGCCAGTGCGGCGGCGGTGATCCTGGTCTTCGGCTATTGCGTGTTGTTTCCAATCGGCATTGCACTATAAAGAGTGTCGCTCATCACGGCACGGTCCCTGCAATACCACTAAAAACTTCGGGGATGTGTCGCCGCAGGGCGAATAGCTCAGCTGGTTCAGAGCGCCTGCCTTACACGCAGGATGTCGGGGGTTCGAATCCCTCTTCGCCCACTCGTGCGCCCGCGCGAAGAGCGGGGCTGTCGCAGGCCCGAGAGGGCCGTCCTGTTGGGGAGACTAAAGGAATGAGCGTGTTCCGTCTTGTCATCATCGCCTTGTTCGGTGGAATCGCCGCGGCGCCCCTGGCGGCGCAGGGTATCCCGCGCGGAGCGCGCACGAGCCAGACAGTCGCGAACGCTCCACGCCTCATGGTTGCGAATCCCTTCGCCTTCGCCTCGGCCGATTCGGCCAGCGCGGTCAAGATCGGCGGCGCCGCCCGCGAGGAGATGAAGGCTATTGTCGGCCGGAACTTCACCGTCGTCGAGCAGGCGCAGATGAACGACGCGCTGAAGCAGTACGGCTATCCGGTGGACGCCATTCTGAGCCCGCCTCTGGCCACGACCCTGGCCAAGAACATCCAGGCTCGCGTGCTCATGTCCGGCACATTGGCCCATGGCGCGGGGGGACGCACCGCCGTTACGGCTCGGCTTATCGGGGTCAACGACGAGGCTGGCTACGTGGTTACGCTGACTCAGCAGCAGGGCCAGAGCCTCGAGGACTTCGGAAAGAAGCTGGCTCGGGCACTTGAGCCCGCGGTGAAAGCGCTGCCCGACGCCAGGGCCTGCATCGATCAGCGCACCAGCAAGCCGGACAAGGCGGAGGCCGCCGCCCAGAAAGCCCTCAATGCGCTGCCGAATCATGGGCTCGCGGAGTTCTGCCTTGCCCAGATCGCCCAGGACAAGAAGGCGCCCCGCCCCGAGGTGGTGAAGCATCTCCAGGCCGCGACCAAGGGGGATCCCCTCAGTCTCCCGGTCTGGACAGCGCTTGCCACCCAATATCAGCAGACGAACGACACGGCCAAGACACTCCTCGCCTTCGAGCAGATGCTTCTGGTGGCGCCCACGAACCAGAAGCTGCGCGAGGAGTTGTTCAAGTACTTCCTCCAATCCGGTCACTCGGAGACGGCGTTGAAGGTGGCCGACGAGGGACTCAAGCTGGACCCGAACAACGCCGACCTGTACGACCTCAAGAGCAACGCGTGCCTCTTCCTCAGCAACTTCAAGTGCGCGGTCGACGCACTGGAGGCGATGTACGCCACCGACTCCACCAAGGCAGACACGCTCTTCTTTACCAAGATATCCGCTGCCGCGGCCGAGGGTGAGAATCCCGACAATGTGCGTCTACTCAAGTGGTCCCAGATGGGCGTCAGGAAATACCCGAACAATCCGACCCTACTGGGATACCTGAACAAGGCCTATTCCCTGTCCGGCCAGACGGACAGTGTCATCGCCGTGACCAACCGGATCATCGCAAAGGACACGACTGAAAGTGGTGTCATTGCGGCTTTGGCGGCGGCGCAGGCGCTCATCGTTCCGCCCGACACCACAAAGGCGGGACGAGACACTTCGGCGGCGAGACGAGACACTTCGGCGGCGAGACGAGACACTTCGGCCACTATTGCTCCGCGGACGGGCTCTAGCAAGTTTACCCCACGCCCCAAAGAAGCAGTTCCATTCCTCGAGTTCGTGATCAAGCACGGGGATGCCCAGCGGAAGGAGAACGCGGCCGCGCTGCTCTACACCGCGGCGGCTCCCCTGCTGCAGCAGCCGCAGGACCTTCAGGGCGCCGAAGAGCTGCTCCGGATGGCGGTGGCCGCGGCTAACCCGACCGGGAAGGTGTACCCAGCTGCGAACTTCCTCCTCGGTCTGGCCACCCTCTTCCAGGTGCCGCAGATCGATCCCCAGGCGGAGAAACAGAAGTCGTGCGACCTCGCTACGCAGGAGCAAGCAAAGCTGGCGGCGTCCGACTCGGCGCTCACGGCAGGACGTGCAGTCAACCCGGAGGCAGTCGACAAGAACCTCGGCATCATCAAGAAGTACGAGCCGCGGATCAAGTCCATGCTGAAGGCGTACTGTAAGACGAAGAAAAAGTGAGCTGCTATGGGCTATGGGCTATACCGTCGACGGAGCTGCCAATAGCCAATAGCCAATGGCCCGGGGCCTATATATATTCCGCCCTCCGCCAGGGGGCTGTAGCTCAGCTTGGTTAGAGTGCCGCACTGTCACTGCGGAGGTCGCGGGTTCGAGCCCCGTCAGCCCCGCTCGCTTCTTGAATGATCACCCCGTCCCCGCGGACGGGGTGTTGTGTTTCAGCCCCTCAGAGCCGGACATGGCAGACCCGACCTCAACCTATCACGTGCCGGTCCTCTTGCCCGCGATCGTCGCGGCGGCACGCGGGGCGCGTCGGGCTGTTGACGCCACCCTGGGCGATGGCGGCCACGCCGCGGCGCTGCTCGAGGCCGGGGCGGAGGTCCTCGGCATCGACCGGGATCCCGCGGCAATCGCCATCAGCCGGAGGAGATTGGGGGACGATCGGATCCACTATGTCCAGGCGCCCTACGCCTCGGCCGACGCGCTCGCCGCGATCGCCCGGTTCGAGCCCGACCTCATTCTGCTGGATCTGGGCGTCTCGTCCCGCCAACTGGACGATGCCCAGCGTGGTTTTACCTTCCGTCCGGGCGCAGCGCTGGACATGCGAATGGGCGGCACCGGAGAATCCGCGGCGGATCTTCTCAATCACGCCGACCAGGAGACGCTCGAGACCATTTTCCGGGACTACGGCGACGAGCGGCGGGCTCGCCGCCTGGCAGCGGAGATCGTGCGCCGCCGGGCACGGCACGCGTTTGCCACCAGCGACGATCTCGTGAATGCCGTCCGAGCGACGCTCGGGGCCAAGGCTGGGCCGCCGGATTTTGCTCGGCTCTTTCAGGCCGTCCGCATCGCAGTGAACGATGAATTGGGAGGGCTCGAGCGCGCGTTGCCGGCGTTCAGAGATGCGCTCACGCCCGGTGGCCGGCTGGCGATCCTTACCTATCATTCGGGCGAGGATCGCCTGGTAAAGCAGACGTACCGGGAATGGGCCCGGAGCTGCGTGTGTCCTCCAGGTTTTCCGGTGTGCGTCTGTCGCGGGCGGGCCTTGGGCCGAGTCGAGCCCCGCAAGCCGATCACGCCCGAAGACTCCGAGCTAGCAGTGAATCCCCGAGCCAGGAGCGCCAAACTGCGGACCTTTGTGGTCGAGCATGCGGCTTAAAGGCCGCCACTGGATGATCCTGTGGCTGCTGGTCTTTTTAGGTGGCGCGTTGGCGGTCGTCGCCCGGCAGACTGCCGCCCTTCGCACCGCGCGGCGGCTGCACGATCTCCGTGAGGAGCGGAGCAACCTGGAGGCGCGGCGTGCGGACCTCGAGCGGCGGATCCGACTCGCCTCGAGTCGCCAGGTTCTCGTGCCGGTAGCCCAGCGCTCACTCGGCTTGCACGAGCCGGCCGATTCCGAGTTCGTGCTCTTTGTCGTGCCCGCGCCGGCGACCGCCGGTCAGGACAGACCCTGATGGCAAAACCGCTGGCTCGCATTGCCGCGGTGCAGTTCGGCTTCGCGCTGAGTGTTGCCGCTATTCTGGCCCGGGCCGCACAACTACAGCTGGTGCAGGGAGACCGATGGGCTGAACAAGCCCAGCGCCAGCGGACCGAGCGGGTCGTGCTCCCGGCCCGACGGGGCGCTCTGTACGACAGGAACGGCGTGCCCCTCGCGGTGAGCCAGGAGTTCTATCATATCGGCATTGCCCCCAACGAGCTGGCCAACCCTCGCTCGACGGGGCAGCTGTTGAGCCGGCAGCTGGGGGTGTCTTGGCCCACCCTCCAGCAGGATTTGCGATCCAAGCGGTGGATCTATTTCAATGGGCCGTTCACGGCGACCCAGGTGCAACGCCTCCGGCGGCTCGACGGGATCCACCTCACCCGTGACTTCCAGCGCTTTTACCCCTCGAGGACGCTCGCCCGGCCGATCATCGGCGGATTGTCGCCGGATGGGCCGGCCGGCGCGGCCGGACTCGAGCTGTCACTCGATTCGATTCTCACGGGCCAACCCGGCGAAGCGGTATTGCTCAAGGACCGCGCGGGACGGCGCTACGACTCGCCGGCCCGGGTGATCCGCGAGCCCGTCCCAGGGAACGACGTAGTCCTCACGATCGACGCGGAGCTGCAGGAGATCGCTGAGCGGGGCCTCGAAGAGGCACTCAGAGCCATGAAGGCCGCAGGCGGTGACGTTGTATTCCTGGATCCCATCAACGGTCAGTTGCTCGCGCTGGCATCCCACCAGTCCGGAATCCGTGGGGCCGGGGTCCCCCGCGCCTCGACCTTCACCGATCCCTTCGAGCCTGGCTCCACGGCCAAGCTGTTTACGGCGGCGGCGCTGCTGATGCATCGGCGGGTGGCTCCCAATGACGCCGTCTTTGCCGAAGGCGGCTCCTGGCGCATGCCGATCACGAGTAGCGGTCGCGTCCGCATCATCTCCGACGCGCACAAGACCGCTGGAAACCTGACGTTGGCCCGAACGATCCAGGTCTCCAGCAACGTCGGCATGGCCAAGTTTTCGTCCCGGCTTTCGCCCGAGGAGCAGTTCGAAATGCTTCGCGACTTCGGATTCGGCACGCTGACGGGAAGCGAGTTTCCCTCGGAGTCGCGGGGGCGGCTGGCCCGGCCGGACAAGTGGCAGCCCAAGTACACCCGGGCGAGCATGGCCATGGGATACGAGCTCGGTGTCACCCCCGTTCAACTGGCCGCGGCGTACGGCGCCATCGCCAACGACGGCCTGCTGCTGACGCCTACCCTGGTCCGGGAGATTCGAGGCCCGTCGGGCGACCTGCTGTACCAGCATGAGCCCGAACCGGTGCGCCGAGTGGTTACCCCGGAAATCGCGGCGCAACTGCGCGAGTTTCTCAAGGGCGCGGTCGGCGAAGGCGGGACCGGGGAGGAAGCGCAGCTGGTCAATTACACGCTGCTGGGGAAGACCGGCACGGCGGTGCGATTCGAGGGGGGCCGCTACATCCGGGGCGAGTACACTGCCTCCTTCGCGGCTTTGTTCCCGGCCGATCATCCTCAGCTGATCGTCATCGTCAAGATCGACAATCCTCAGGGCAACTACTATGGCGGGCTCACCGCAGCGCCCGTCACGCGAACGATGTTGCAGCAGGCCCTGGCATCGCGTCGCGTCGCGATCGACAGGAGCCGTCTCACCGTGCACGACAACAAGGTCCGCGGTGAGTCCGGTCCGGCCGCGAGCCCCGTGAGCATGGCTCGCGTCATACTCTCCTGGCCCTACGATG
>DASYVW010000114.1:0-4655 GCA_035936675.1 Gemmatimonadales bacterium | reverse complement strand
GTGGCGCTTACCCTATTTGGGCACTATCTGAGTTTCTGAGAACCCGTTTAGGGGATCGTCGAAGGCCATCGCGTCTCGGCTGGCGCCATCCCCACGCAGCACTTCACCTGTTATGGTCCGACGGCATCCTGGTAGGACACCGCCATTCCATAGCACAGGCCCTAATTGTCAGCGCACGTCCCCGCCCCTCCCATGACCCACTGGCAACCTCCTCCTCGGTGGCGCATCCTCAGCTGAGCCTGGCACGACGGCACCCCATAGCGAAGCTTGAGAGAGCGCTTCATTCGCTCTGCCAAGGCTCCGAGATCAGCTCGGTCAGGTGGCACACCTTCGTGCCCGCGTCCACCTGGCTCGATCGTCGCCGTGCCAGTCTTCGAGATTCCTGGGAACACCTTCACCTGCCCCCGCATCACCTGCCATTGGTCGGCGGAGACCCCGATGCGAGTCTGTTTCAGATCCGGCTTGCCGAGCACCGCGAATAATGCTGAGAGAAAGCCGACCGGGCGCACCGAGATGCCCGTGACCTGGTCGAATACGAGCATGCCGTCGTACTCCAGCAACTTGAACCGGATGACACGATCGTCGTATACATCCACCCGGGGAGCGGAAAGGGTGTCCTTGTAGCTGAACTGGGAAGGAGCACCATCCGAGTCGGGCCAGAAGATCGTTACGTCCAGGGCCATGATCGGCACGGGCCCTTCCAGGACTTGCTCCACCACCTACGGCCCATACTCGACCAGGGCATCCTGATGATGCTTGAAGCCGGCTCGCGCCGCCTCTGACATCTCCGCATACGTCACGCCGGCGGTCTCGAGGTGAGCAGCAAACCAATCGGACTGTCTGACAAGGAACTGGGTGCTCCCGGGGGACTCCCGCTGCCTGCGCCGGACGATCGCGAGGAGCGCCTCGGCCCCGAAGCGCATCGAGGTGGTGGTGCTGATGAGACTGTAGGCGCCGTGGGCACTCATCGCCCGCAGGACGTCCTCCCGGGACACCCGGTACGGCTCCGCGCAGATGACCGTCGGTCTGGAAAGGTTCATGCTGAAGGCCTGCGCCATCAGCGTCGGTGCGATCATGGCCGCGTACGAGAGGATGGTGCGGTGGAGGGCCTGTAGCGTTGCCATATTCCGGTCAAGAGGAGTGCCCGGCGGGGGCCTAGGAAGGTTACAGCAATGGCGGCAGCCAGAACAGAGTCAGTCGGTGACTGCTACCGTTTCTCTGGGCAGAAGCGGCATTGTGGGCAGGGAAGCGGACTCCCGGCGCCGGAGGTTCTCTCGGTATGGATACGGCAAACCCCAGCATTTGAGCGAGTGAAGTACAGCAGAGTCCGGCATGAAACCCGTCAAATCCCAGCATCGGGTGACACGAGCTCGCGTAAAGGGTTGCAAGTTGCTGGAATTCAGGCCTTTATTGTGGCCCCTCTGGATCAGGAGAGTCCTGGTTCGAGCCCAGGAGGGGCAATGGCCGGTGCGAGAGCACCGGCCGTTTTTTTGGGGGGACGGAATGCGCGGGTCAGGCGCGAGGTGAGACGTCAGCCAGGAAGCTTGACCGCCAGGATCTCCACCTTTTCAATGGATGGGGCGCTCGCCAATAGCTCCGGCGCTTGAGCCATGAGCGCAGCCGCGACTTTGCCTCCAAGGTGCGCCTGGCGACCCGCATCGTCGGGAAAGGTGTCGAAGATCCCGAAGGTCGACGGTCCGAGCTTGATAGCATACCACGTGATTGTAGCCGGCTCTTGTTCAACGATCGGTAAGCCGCCTTCAAGGAATTTCGCGACTGCGGCTTCCGTACCGGGCTTAGCTTGGAGACGCACGAGAAGGGCTGTACGAACTTTGGCAGCGGCCTTGGTTGCGGATGGCATATCTGGTCTCCTGTTGAGGGGTCTTTGTGAGGAGCTCCTGGCCCCTGCGGAAAGCTGGTCTCAGGTGCAGCCCGGGTCAAACAGGCGCCGGCACTTCTCCTCGCCGCCACACGCCGCCGCGTCAGCTGCGGCCCGCGGCTCGAGACCAGTAGGGACAAACTACAGTGAGACAACCACTGCCGCGCCGGCGGCTCCATGCGCTTGTTAGGCCGCGCTGACCGCGATGGCGGGGACTAGCGCTCGAGCTTGGTCACTTACCGAAGGCTTCGCGCGCTGTCCGCCCCGCTCGCTAGTACCGCCAAGGGTTCCCTCGGAGTTCGATCCAGCGGCGCTGCCGTGGGTTTGGAGCGCACCGCGGGAAACCGCCCCGACACGGTCCAGCACGTCGTCGGCGAGCGGAACGAGCAATCAACTTCAGGTTCTTCTGCAGCCGCCGAGGACTGGGTGCTGGCGGCGCAACCGCAGAGAAACGCGATAAAGACCGCTCCGATCCCGCCAAGAATGAGCTGATCACGCACTCTAGGACCCTCCACTCGCGTCGGCCTAACGACCGGCGCATCAGTTGCGGGCGATCACAGTTGGCCCCCAGAAATCAACGTTCCCTAGCGCTCCACCGATATCGGGTGCTCGAGCCGAATTACGGCGGTGAAGCGCCCGTCGGCTGCATGCGCGGGTTAGGAAGCGAGCCAGCGCGATGGACGCAGTCGGATCACCAGGGTAGCTTGGGACTTACCTATTCCCGACCGACACAGGAGCGAGCGGAAAGCCCGCCCTTCCGTCGGTGTCAAATCTGGAGGGCCGCATGCCTACCTACGAATATCGTTGTCGCGACTGCCATCATGTGTTTGATCGCGTCGAGCCACTTGCCCAGCATGGCGATAGGGGTCCAAACTGCCCCAAGTGTAAGAGCAAGAACGTGGAGCAAGTCTTGACCCCGTTCTTTGCGAAGACATCTCACAAGGCTTGAGCTGCTGCGCTGATCGCCCGAAGTCGAGTGAGTGGTGGTCGTCCCAATAGCACCTACGTAGTGCGAGTCTGCTTAACGGGGCGCGCATCGGCTGCGGCGACATCTCAGCTCGCGCACTAACCTACGTTCCTTAAACCTGAAGCGCCGTCGGCTGCATGCGCTTGTTAGGCAGCGAGCCCGACAGCCCTACTCCTCCGCCTGCCACGTCACCAGCGCCACGCGCCAGCCCATTCCCTCGCGGCGCAGGATCCAGAGATGGGTCCCGCGCGCTACCCGCTCCCGCCCGCCGGTGCGATACCGAGTTTCGTATCGGCTGGTCTTGCAGGCCAGCTCCCCGCTTTGCTCGATGCGCACATCGTCAGCACGGAGGCCGAGCAGTTCGACTTGTGCCCGAAGCAGCTGCCGCCCCGCCTCGCGGCCTTCCAGGACGGGGTGGCCCGGGATCAGCCACCGCACATCATGGGTGCATAGGCGGAGGATACTTTCGACGTCCCCGCGGAGCTCCGCGGCGAGCCAGGCCTCATGTATCTCTCGGATCGCCTCGAGTGCAGTCTGATTATCGGTCAGGACTACCAAGTAATCCTCGGGTCTTCTCGCTGTCTAACTAGTATTAGACTGCGACTGTGGTCGCCTAAGTCAACGTGTCAGACTTCGGCGCTGCTCACCAGCGCCCCTAACACTTCGCGCCGTTCACAGATGCACAGCCCACGTGATTATCGCTGCCAGAATGACGTTGGGTAAGGAGGCGGTGTAGGTCGCCTCTCACAAGATGCTTCACGTTCTGAGGCGAGTCGAGAGGCGCACCTGAATGCTCTTCGAACTCTACCTCCCAAGGTTTAATGGTGTACAACCGCGACGGAGTTTTGGGAATACTGCTTGGATCTCGGATTGTTCGTCGAGGTTGAACTACGTTAGGCTGGATGGCTGACCAGCATGGAGTGAGATTCCTCACCTTCAGCATGGTCGCTTCGTCGCGGCACCTGCTCAGCATGTGGCCCCCCGCGATACTCCGGGCGGCTGACTTGTCGCGATTATTTCGACTCTGCTCCAGACACGACGCGTCCCGAGCCGCCTCTTGAAATTCTGGCAAGGCCGGTCATCGTGAAAGGGGCAAAGCGCATCTTGACAAGCCCGGTGCGACACCCTAGAGTGCAGGCGCACTAAGCCGTCGTCCCACTCGACAAAGGCATACCCGGCAAAAGCCGGGGACGCAAAGCTACGGATCCTCGCCTCTTCCGCGACGCCGGACTCTAAGACGCCACGAAGGAACTTCCAAGATCGCCGAGCTGCCGAAAGGGCAGCTCGGCGCGGTCTTTTTGGGGAAGCGATACTGCCAAGCATTTCCACGTGAAGTGTGCCCGGATGCCTGTGCCCCGGCGGCTCTAGGCCGCGAGTGAGAGGCGCAGAAGTAGTTCGTGTCTCGAGTCAAGGAGGTCACCATGAGATCCGTAGATCATTACCCGCGCGTACAGGTCCCGCCGTCGCGGCGCAGCGAAGATCCAGGGGGACTGGATTTCTCCCACCAGCGGTACTTCCAGGCGGGAAGAACCGCAGTCCTCGAGCCGATCGCGCCCGAGCCGACCGCGGAGTTCGTTGAAACGCTGAGGAGCCAGCGGGCGATGCCATCGGCGGTGCCCATCCCGATCCCCCGCCCCCTTCCGCTCCCGACGGGCTCCAGGTTCTTCATCTGGAAGCAAGACCCATCCGTTGGGGAGCTGGGGCGACGGCTGATTTTCGTTCCCTCGTTGGTCGTCAACGGGCCGAGGGACGCCCGGATCGACACGAGCCTTGCCGGCACGACTCCGGTGAGCCGCAACGTGGATGGCG
>DASYVW010000113.1:0-6530 GCA_035936675.1 Gemmatimonadales bacterium | reverse complement strand
CCCGCCGCGCGCGAGCATCTCGTAAACCGAGGGATCGTCGAGCGGAATCGCGTCAGCGCTCACATACTCTTCGCCGGTCTGCGGATGCTTCAGCGCGCCATGCCGCCGCTTGATCCACTGCACCGCATCGTGAATGACGGTCAGCGTCTTGAGGCCCAGCATGTCCATCTTGAGCATGCCGACCTTCTCCAGTGCGCCCATCTCGTACTGCGTAATGATCGCGTCTTCGCCCTCGGTGGATGCGCCGGCACCCCGGGTCGGCGCGGTGCAGACCGGCACGTATTCGGACAGCGGGCCCGGCGCAATCACCACACCCGCCGCGTGGACCGACATATGGCGCGAGATCCCCTCGATCCTCGAGCTCAGGCTGACCAGACGCTCGTACAGCGGGTTTCCCCGGACCAGATCCCGCATCTCGTCTACCTTCTTGACCGCGTTCTCGATCGTAAGGCTGTAGGCCGGGCCCGACGGGATCAGCTTGGTGATCCTGTCCGCCTCTCCCGGCGGAATGCGGAGGACGCGTGCGACGTCCTTCACCGCCGCCCGGGCCTTCATGGTCCCGAAGGTGACGATCTGCCCGACGCTCTCCCTGCCGTACCGCTCCCGGACGTACTCGATCACCTCGCCCCGCCGCTCGAAGCAGAAGTCCACGTCGATGTCCGGCATGGACACGCGTTCCGGGTTGAGAAACCGTTCAAAGAGGAGATCAAACTTGAGCGGGCAGACGTTGGTGATGCCGAGCGAATAAGCCACGAGCGATCCCGCGGCCGAACCGCGTCCCGGGCCAACCGGGATGCCCCGCTCCCGGGCGGCAGCGATGAAATCCTGAACGATGAGGAAGTAACCGGCATATCCGGCCTTCTCGATGACCCCGAGCTCGTAGGCCAGTCGGTCGCGGACCGCCGGTGGCAGCGGGGAGCCGTACCGCCGTGCGGCGCCGGCAGTGGCCAGATGATCGAGCAGCGCCTCGTCGGACGCGTATTCGCGGGGCCGGGGAAAGCTGGGCAGGAAGTACCGCTTCTCGAAGTCGAACTCGCAGAGCTCCGCCACCTTGGCGGTGTTGGCCAGGGTCTCGGGCTGGTCGGGAAAGAGTGCCCGCATCTCGGCTTCGGACTTGACGTACGATTCCTGTCCGACAAAGCGAAAGCGCTTCGGGTCGTCCAGGTCGCTGCCCGTGCCGATGGCGAGGAGCACGTCGTGCGCCTCGGCGTCCTCCCGGCGCAGGTAGTGGGCGTCGTTGGTGGCAACCACGCCGATACCGAGCTCCTGGCCCAGGCGAAGCATGCCTTCAGCGACCGGCCGCTCTTCCGGAATACCGTGGTGCTGGATCTCGAGCCAGAAGCCATCCGGGCCGAACGTCCGGCTGAACCACTCCGCGCTCTTCCGGGCTTCCTCGTACTTACCCTGGCGCAGGTAGAGTGCGACTTCGCCCGAGAGACAAGCGGCCAGGCACACGATCCCCTCCGAGTGGGCCGCGAGCACCTCCCTGTCGACCCGGGGCCTGCGGTAGAACCCTTCGGTATAGCCGATCGAGGTGAGCCGAACCAGGTTCTTATAGCCGGCGCGACTCCGGGCCAACAGCACGAGGTGGCTGTACGGGGCAGGCGCCCACGGCGGCTTTTCCCGGGACTGCCGCGAGTCGAAGGCGAGATACGCCTCGAAGCCGAGAATCGGGCGGATCTGCTGCGCCTTGGCGTGCTCGTAGAAAGTCCACGCCGCGTGCATGTTGCCGTGGTCGGTGACCGCCAGGCTGTCCATGCCCAGCTTCTTCACGTGCGCGACGAGCTCGGGGATCCGGTTGGCCCCGTCGAGCAGCGAGTATTCGCTATGGGTGTGGAGATGGACGAATGGCATATGTCGCGAGTCAAGAGTCGCGGGTCACGGGACCGGCAATTTTAGACGCGTTTGCGCGGCTCGTGACTCGTGACTCGTGACTATTTCTCCCTCTTTTCGAGCTCCAGCCACACGGCATCCAGCGGGACGCCGCGGGCCTGCAGGAGCACTAAGAGATGATAGAGGAGATCGGCCGCCTCGGACGCGAGACGTTCGTCGTCCTCCGAATTTGCCGCCACCACGACCTCGACCGCTTCCTCGCCGACCTTCTGCGAGATTTTGGCTACGCCGCCGGCCAGCAGCTGGGCGGTATAGGAGCCCTGGGGTCTGGCGGCGGCTCGCGACGCGACCGTCCGAGAAAGCCGGCTGAGGACATGCCCGCCCGGATCCTCCTCCGCGCCGGCACCGTCCACCACCACCCGCTCCGCGGGTACCCGGCCCGTCCGCCCGATAACCGTCGAGAAGCACGTGCGCGTTCCCGTGTGGCACGCCGGGCCGGTCTGCTCCACGCGGTACAGCACTGCGTCTCCATCGCAGTCCAGCCGCACCTCGGTGATGCGCTGGATATGCTCCGACGTCTCCCCCTTCTGCCACAACCTGCCGCGGGATCGGCTGAAGTAATGGGCCAGACCGGTGGAGAGAGTACGTTCCAGAGCTTCCCGGTTGGCGTAGGCGACCATCAGAACGTCGCCGGAGCGGCTCTCCTGGGTCACGACCGGCACCAGTCCGTCAGCACCGAACCTGACCGCCGACAGCCGAATGTTTTCGGACACGGAGAGAAGGTACCGGCAGGTGGTGAGATTGTCAAAACCCGTTGCCGCGCTTTATCTTGCTAGGTCCGCGGTGAGTGCTTCCGGTGTTCATTTTTCCCTTTTTTACAGTTTCGCGGAGTGTTGCCAGGTGCGTCGGTTGCGCTCGTCTCTAGCCGTTTCGTGTGCCGTGATAGTAATCGCCGGCTGCAGTGCCGGGACGGGGCCCAGCGGCGGGCCTCCGCTGAGCTGTACCCAGGCGAGCGTCCGCGTTCTGGCCGTGGGTGAGCACCAGGTAATCGATCCCACCCAGGATGGGGCCTGCGTTCGCCTCCCCGCGGCTTCCGGCACCGGTGCGGAGCATCTCTATGTGCCGCTCGCCACTGCGAGCGGCGAAACAAATAATGGGGTATCGGGTCCCTACCTGGTGACCGGCGGATCTCCGGTCCTGGCGTCGGCCCGCGTTGCTCCTATCCCCGCGCCGCGCCTCTCCGCGTTTCAGGGCTCGCTCGCTCCGGAGGCGTTTCATGCCATGCTGCGCGCCCGCGAGCGCGCCTTGTCCCAGAGCCCCGGCGCGGCGTTGTTCAACCAGGGACGAATCTCGACCGCAGCAGCCGGACCGCCGGCGCTGAACGACAAACGGAATTTCCTGGTCTGCGCCACGTCTGCGTGCACGTCGTTCGTGCAGACCGCCGCAACGGCCTTATCGGTTGGGCAGCGAGTGGCCATCTTCGTGGACGACTCCGCGCCCTCTGGTGGCTATACAACTCCACAGCTCGACGACGTTAAAAACCTCTTCGACCAATTCCTCTATCCGATCGACACGACGGCGTTCGGGCGCGAGTCGGATATCGACGGGAACGGCGTCGTCGTGGTATTGCTGACTCAGCACGTGAACGCGCTCAGCCCCGACTGCAACAACACGGGACGAGTCATCCTCGGCTACTTCTTCGGCGCCGATCTCCTGCCACGATCGGCGTCCAATCCGGGTTCCAACGAGGCCGAGGTCTTCTACGGGCTGGTACCCGACCCGAACAACACGCAGTGCGGCATCACTCAGGCGTTTGCCCGAAGCCACCTGCCCGCGACGTTCATCCACGAGTTCCAGCACATGATCAGCTACAATCAACACGTGCTGGTCCGGGGTGGCACCGCCGAGGATACCTGGCTGAATGAGGGGCTTTCCCACTTCGCGGAGGAGCTGGGTGGGCGGCAGGTGCCGGACGTCGAGTGCCCGAATTCGTCGTCCTGCTTCAATGAGTTCATCCGGGGCGACCTCGACAATGCCTTCGAGTATCTCACCTCGCCGGAGGACTTCTTCCTGATCGAGCCGGGTACCTCAACCGGTAGCCTACAGGAGCGGGGCGCCAACTGGCTGATGGTCCGGTGGCTGGCCGATCACTTCGCTGCCGACACCATCCTGGGCACCGACCTCACTCATCGGTTGGATGCCACCGCGCAGACCGGCGGCGCGAATGTCGCGGCCCAGACCGGCGAAGACTTCTCCAAGCTGGTTGGAGAGTGGCAGTTAGCCAACTACCTCGATGACCTCCCCGGCTTTGCCGAGCCGACGGCACGGCTCCGCTACCGGAGCTGGAACTTCCGCCAGCAAGCCACTGCGCTGGGCTTTGCCTACCCGCTGGTGCCGGACAGCACGAGTGGTGTCGGTTACAACCACAGCGGGGTGTTGCGGGCAGGGTCGGGCCGGCACATTCGCGTGGTGCAGGCTGCCGGCGCCGCGTCCGTGGACCTGACGCTCACAGACCCCGCGGGTGCGGCCCTCTCGAGCACGCTCGAGCCGCGAGTCGCCCTGGTCCGGGTGCGTTGAGGCGCATGGTCTTCTTGGTGGTCGTGGCCGCGCTCTTTGCCGGATACGGCACGGCATACCTCGCCAGTGACGACGTTCGCTACCTCACCCGGGCGGGCTTCGAGGAAACCCGGATCCTCCAGTCCCGCCAGCCGATCGATCGCCTGGTGCGCCGGCCCGACATCGATCCTGCGCTCCGCCGCTCGCTCGGCCTGGTGCTCCAGACCCGGGACTACGCCGCGCGGCTCGGCCTCGAGGCCAAGCAGACGTATACCACCTACTCGGACGTTGGCCGCGACACACTCCTGCTGGTGCTTCAGGCCGCCCCGAAGGACTGCATCTGTCCCTATACCTGGAAGTACCCGATCGTCGGGCGGATCCCCTACAAGGGTTTCTTCGATCCGGTGGCGGCTCGGCGCGAGGGTGCGCGGTTTTCCTCCCGGGGATACGACACCTACCTGCGACCCTCGTCCGCGTTCTCCACGCTGGGCTGGTTCAACGATCCGCTCCTGTCCACTGCGCTCACCCGAGATTCGGTGGAGCTGGCCCTCACCGTATTTCACGAGATCGCCCACAACACGCTGTACGTGAAGAGCGCGACGCCGTTCAACGAGAGCTTTGCCCAGATGGTCGGATATCGCTCGGCCCAGGCATTCTTCGAGGAACGGGGGGACAGCGCCAGGGCACAGCAGGCGGCCGACCGGTGGCACGACGAGATCGTTCTGGGTGACTACTACGCGGCCCTGGTGGAGCGGCTGGAGGCCCTATACAGCCAGCATCCTGATTCCACCACATTGGAGGAAGGCCGGAGGTCGGCGGCGGCGTGGGCCCGCTCTCAACTGGAAGGCCCAATCGCCCAGCGGTTCCGAACCTACAGGATCGGCCGGCTGACGGAGCGGCCGATCAACAACGCGCAGCTGATCGGCGCCCGAATCTACCGGACGCGGCTCGACCTGTTCGATCGCTGGTACGAGCGGCACGACCGTGATGTCGGCCGGAGCGTGAGCGCCCTCAAGACGTTGATGGAGGGTGCCGAGGGCGACAGCGCGTACGCGCGGCTGGAGCGGGCGGTGGAAACGAAGCAGTAGCCGGAGAGGCGATCATCATGAACCCAACATTCGTAGCACGCGAGCAGCCCCGGATGCTCCAGGAGCTGACCGAGTTCCTCTCGATTCCCAGCATCAGCGCCTTGCCCGAACATGCCGGCGATTGCCGCAAGGCGGCGCAGTGGCTCGAGCGGCACTTGAAAAAGCTCGGATGCCCGGTGGTCAACATCATCGAAGGTCCCGGGCATCCGGTGGTGTGGGCCGAGAGCCCGGGGGTGCCGGATGCCCCGACGCTCCTGATCTATGGCCACTACGACGTGCAGCCCCCCGATCCGCTCGACGAGTGGACCACGGAGCCGTTTCGGCCGACCGTGCGGGACGGCAAGCTGTACGCCCGAGGGGCCTCCGACGACAAGGGCCAGGTGTTCTGCCTGCTCAAGGCCTATGAGGCCGTGCTGGACTCCAAGGGCAAGCCGCCGCTGAACGTTCACTTCATCTTCGAGGGTGAAGAGGAGTGCGGCGGCAAGGTCATCTTCGAGCTTCTCCGAAACGAGCCGGAGCGCACCCGGGCCGACGCGGCGCTGGTGTGCGACATGTCCTACTATGCGCCGGGCTGGCCTGGAGTGTACACCGCGCTTCGGGGTCTCTGTTATGCCGAGATTTCGGTGCGCACGCTCGAGCGCGATCTCCACTCGGGCACCTACGGCGGTGTCGCACCGAATGCGATCGAGACACTGGTGCGGATTCTGGCTGAGCTCAAGTCCAGCAACGGGAAGATCCGGATTCCCGGCGTGTACGAAGCGGTCAAGCCGCCCACCAAAGCCGAGCTCGATACCTGGAACAAGCTCCCCTTCGATCGGGAAGATTTTCTCCGGAGTGAGGTGACCGGCAAGAAGCTGACGGGCCTGGAGGATCGCAGCGTGTTCGAGCGGGTATGGGCCCTTCCGACCTTCGAGATTCACGGCATCAAGGGTGGATTCATCGGGGAAGGAGCCAAGACCGTCATTCCGGCTCAGGCTACCGCCAAGGTGAGCCTCCGCCTGGTGCCGGGTCAGGGCTTCGAGGAGGTCGGACGAGCGCTCGAAGGTGCGGTCG
>DASYVW010000112.1:0-6590 GCA_035936675.1 Gemmatimonadales bacterium | reverse complement strand
GTAACATCCAGGCACCGGCGTCGCCATCGACGCCTCGTCATGAGCCGGCACTCCCGTGGCGGCATCCACCGGTACGCCGAGGCGATGCAGCATGCTGGTATCGGCGTGGTAGCCGGTCATGGCCAGAATGGCATCGGCAGGAATCATCTCCACCACGGCGGTTTCGTCCGACATCACCTCGACCTGCGTCGGCGTGATCGCGCGTACCCGCGAGCGCCAACGCACTGCAATACTTCCCTCCTTCACCCGGTTGACGATGTCGGGTAACACCCAGGCTTTTACCGTGCGGTCGAACCCTTCCCCAAAATGAACTAGCGTCACGGTGGCCCCCGCACGCCAGCACTCGAGCGCGGCATCTACACTGCTGTTGCCCGCTCCGATCACGATGACGCGCCGGTGCCAGTAGGGATGGCCTTCGACGAAGTAGTGGCTCACGTGGGGAAGATCTTCGCCGGGGACCCCGAGGTAGTTGGGGTTGTCGTAGTAGCCAGTAGCAAAGACGACCGCCGATGCCCCATAGGCCTTGCTGTCGTGGCGCCGGGCTACCTGGACCCGGAAGGAGCTATCCAGCTCCCTGGTGACATCAACCACGTCCTCCCCGGGTCGGATATCGAGACTGTAATGCTCCGCGACACGGCGATAGTAAATGAGCCCATCCTGCCGGGTGGGCTTTTCGTGGCTGGCAATGAACGGGACATCGCCGATCTCGATTCGCTCGGGCGTGGAGAAGAATGTCATCGCCAATGGATAGCGCTCGATGGTGGACACGACAGTGCGACGGTCGAGGAGGACGCAGGTAAGCCCCGCTTGCTTGGCCGCGATCCCAACGGCGAGTCCGCAAGGCCCCGCGCCGATGACCAGAAGGTCAGTCGCCCCCTCACCCTGTTCAGCGCTCACTGTTCACCGTTCATGTGGTTTTCATATCTCAATTATCTGGTCGCGCCGCGTGCCAACGCTCACGTACCGGACCCGCACCCCGGAAAGCGCCTCCAACCGCTCCAGATATCCCCGGGCGGCCGCGGGTAGATCAGCCAGCCGGCGTGCGGAACCGGTAGGCCGCTGCCAGCCTGGAAGCATTTCATACACGGGCTCCACGCGACCGAGCGCGTCGACCTCGGCCGGCATTTCCTCGCACGATCCCCCATCGAGCCGGTACATGGTGCCAACCGGGATCTCGGAGAAGGTGTCGAGGACATCGAGCTTGGTGACCGCGAGCCCGGTGAGTCCGTTGACCCGGGCAGCGTAGCGCACAACCGTCGCGTCGAACCAGCCACAGCGGCGAGGCCGGCCGGTCACGGCTCCGAACTCGCCGCCCAGCTCACGGAGCCGCTCAGCGTAGGGACTTGCCGCCTCCGTCGGTAAGGGCCCGTTACCGACCCGGGTCGTGTATGCCTTGACCACACCGAGGACGCCATTGATGGCGGTCGGACCGATTCCCGAACCGACCGCCGCGCCACCAGCCGTGGTGTTGGAGGAGGTCACATAGGGATACGTGCCGTGATCCACGTCCAGGAGCGCGCCTTGCGCTCCCTCCAGCAAGATCCGTTTCCCCTCGCGAACAGCGCGATGCACCAGAAGACCGGTGTCGGTCGTAAGTGGGAGCAGTCGCGGGGCCATCCGCTCGAGCAACGCAACATGATCGTCGAGCTTGGCGCGTTCGGCGCTGCCCATCAACTGGAGCAGCTGATTGGCCCGCGCGACCCGCTCGCCCAGCACAGCCCGGGCGCACTCGAGACGCCGGAGATCGGTCACCCGGATGCCACGCCGCCCGTATTTGTCCTCGTAGGCCGGCCCGATACCACGACCGGTGGTGCCGAGCTTCTGGCTCCGCTCGCTCGCCGCGTCCAGGAGCTTATGGTACGGCAGCACCAGATGCGCACGCTCCGAGACAAAGATCCGACCGGTGGTATCGATGCCCCGTTCCCGGAGCTGATCCAGCTCCACGAAGAGATTCTCCGGCTCGAGCACGACGCCGTTGCCGATGACACAGGTAACCCGGGGATGGAGAATGCCCGATGGAATCTGTCGCAGCACGAACTGGGTGTCGCCGATGACGACGGTATGGCCGGCGTTGGCGCCGCCCTGGTACCGCACGACGAAATCGGCCCGCTCGGCGAGGACATCCACCAGCTTCCCTTTCCCTTCATCGCCCCACTGTGCCCCGACAACCACCATGCAGGTGGTCCTGGCGTCGAACATGTCTGCTCCAGTCGGTCTGAAACAACAAAAGAGCCCCTCGCGGGGCTCCTGCATCCTCGGGCAAACCTATCTCGCCCCTGTTGAAACGTCAATTGAAGTTCGAGCAAGTGCTTCGGCCGTGTCGCTTCTATAGCTGAGCGACCGCCCTGCCAACTTGCACGGCGGTGTCGAGCGACAAGTCATCCGGCGTGTCGGCGGCGGTATGAATCCGGCGCAGGGTGTTCCAGGTCAGACGTCCGATCGTGATGGACGGCGCGCGCGCGTGAGCGAGGGGTGCGCTGTCCACGAAGATACCGAGCGGAAGCCGCCGGTGCCTGAGTGGTAGGCCGAGGCGCGCGAGCACCGGCTCGATGCTGCGCGCCAGGCGCTCGCCTCTCGCATCATGGCTCACGAGGTACAGCATTCCCTCCTGGTCAACCGTATCCACGTTCACGAACTCCGTCTCCTCTAAGTTGGGGGTAACCCGGGCGAATACACGCGCGCCGACCAGTCCGAACTCCTCCGCTCCGGTGATGAGGACGCCGAGACCGGACGCTGGAGCCGCCTCGGCGGCCGCGAGCGCCGCGACGACCCCAGTCCCGTTATCCCGAGCACCCAGCGAGCGGCCCCGCAGCCGGCCTCTACGCGCCAGGAAACCCGCCAGGATCGCCGTACCGCCGCCCACACCGAGCCACAGCGGAGCAATGGGGCCGTTGAGGCGGAGGGCAGCCATGACGCTGATCGCGGCAATGGCCACTCCGGTGATCCACACCGCCACCAGACGCCCGGCCATGGAATGCGCCTGGGCCTTCGAGTCGAGGTGGGCCACGATCCAGCGCCGGGGCCGGGCATCGCCACGAGTGGCGATCAGGTTCGCGTCTTCCCTGATTGCTTCGCCGAAGGGCACCCATCCCAGCCCGACGCCGGCCGCAAGAATGGCTGTGGCCGCAAGGCCGCAGGTCCACACGACAAGAGCCGCCCAGGAAGGGATGTTGCTGGTACCGAGCAGCGGGAAGAGAATCAGGGCGAGGAGGCCAAGGCCGTCCCCGAAAACGGGAAAGGCTCGGAGGCTCGAGGGACCGAAGGTGAACTTCTGGAGAATGACGGTGTAGCCGAGTGCCCTCAGGTGGGCGGCGACGAGCTCTCGAGCGGCGGCGGCTTCAGCGGTTCCGGCTTCACGCGGGAGCGCCAGGATCTTGCGGGTGGTCTCGTCCAGCGTCAGGAAGCGGCCCTCGACCGCCGTCTCGTGCCCACGAGGGGCGGGCCCACCGTGACCAGCGCTGCGCGTTTGGTCTCCTCCGTGATCTGCTCGGCCTCGAGGAGCTCCTCGAGATGCTGCTCGAAGGTCTGAGTGCCCAGCTCCTTCCGGCTCTCGGCCATCAGCTCTTTGACCTGAGATACCCGAATGGGATCCTTGAGCAACTCCCGGACTGCCGGGGTCGCAATGAGTACCTCGACCGCGGCGACTCTGCCCTTGTCGTCCTTGAGGGGAAGGAGCTGCTGTGACACGATGGCCCGGATCGATTCGGCGAACCGCACCCGGCCGATGTCCCTCTCTTCCGCCGGCAGGGTGGCGATGATCCGCTCGACCGTGGTCACCACGTCTGGAGTGGTCGTGGTGGCGATCACCAGATGCCCTGTCTCGGCCCCCTTGATCGCGGTGTCTAGGGTCGGGGCGTCGGCGATGTCGCCGATCACCACCACATCGGGATCTTGGCGAAGGGCGGCGTGGAGACCCACCGCGAGGCTCTCGGTGTCCACCCCGATCTCACGCTGGGTGATCGAACAGCTCAGATCCCGGTGGAGGAACTCGATGGGATTCTCGATCGTAACGATATGCTTGTGCAGCGTCCGGTTGATGTGGTGCACCATGGCTGCCACGGTGGAGCTTCTCCCGCTTCCGGCGACACCGCTCACCAGCACGAGGCCGCGGTCGGATTCGGAAATCGACTTGAGCACCTCGGGCAGCTGCAGCGACTCGATAGTAGGCACGGTGAAGGGGATCACCCGCATCACGATCATGAACGAGGAGCGTTGCCGCAGGACATTGACCCGGAAGCGGCCCACCCCCGGCATCCCCCAGGAGCAGTCGAAGTCCCGCATCCGGTCGATGCGAGCACGGTCTTCCTCGCTGCTGATCAGTTTCAGCGCAATGGCTTTGGTCTGATCCGGGGTCAGCCGCTGCTTGGTGAGGGGGACCAGCTTGCCGTTGATGCGCGCGCGAAAGACGTCGCCGGCCTTGATGTGCAGGTCCGAGGCGCCCCGCTGAACCGCCGCTTTGATGATCTTCTCCATCATGTTGCCACTCCCCCGTTACCGTGCGTCGACCGCCCGTTTTGCTGCTGCTGGAAGCAACCCCATGCGGTCCCGTACCTCCCGCATGGTCTCTGAGGCCATGCGCCGGGCTGCCAAGGCGCCATCGGCCAGGATCTGGTCCACCCGCCCTGCCTCTCCCTGGAGCTGGAGCGCCCGCTCCCTGATGGGGGCAAGGGTGGCGATCATATTATCGGCCAGCACCCGCTTACAGTCGAGGCACCCCCATTTGGCCCCCCGACAGTTCTCCGCCACCAGGGCTACCGTCTCCGGGGGAGAGAAGTACTGGTGCAGATGATAAATGTTGCAGATCTCCGGATTCCCCGGGTCATGGCGGGTAACCCTGGCAGGATCGGTCTTGGCAGGCCTCAGCTTCTGCCAGATCTCTTCCGGGGTGTCCAGAAGGCCGATGGTGTTGCCCAGGCTCTTGGACATCTTGGCCTGGCCATCCAGGCCGGTGATCCGCTTGGCCTCGGCGAGGATGGGCTTCGGTTCCGGAAAGAAGTCGACTCCCCTGCCGAACTCGGCGTTCCACTTGCGGGCGATCTCGCGAGTCAGCTCCAGGTGCTGGACTTGATCGTCACCGACCGGGACGAGGTCGGCGCGATAGAGCAGGATGTCGGCGGCCATGAGCACCGGATAGTTCAGGAGACCGGCCGGCACACTCTCGAATCGCTGCGACTTATCTTTGAACTGCGTCATCCGCTCGAGCTCGCCGAGCGGGGTGACGGTATTGAGCAGCCACTGAAGCTCGGTGTGCTCGGGAACGTGCGACTGCACGAACAACGTCGCCCGATCAGGATCGATCCCCGCCGCCAGCAAGCTGATGGCCATGTCGCGGGTGCGCTGCGCGAGTGACGCATGGTCGTACTTGGCGGTGATGGCGTGAAGATCGACCACGCATATCAACGACTCGTAGCTGAGCTGGAGGTTGACCCAGTTCTGCACCGCCCCCAGCCAGTTGCCAATGTGCAGCTCGCCGGACGGCTGAATCCCTGAGAATATGCGTGGCATGAGGGAGCAAGTTACCCCTCTCGAATTGGGCACACAAGATGGTGTCTGTCTTACACTTACTGCAGCTGGCGCAGACCGCGGCAGAGCGCGCGGCTTCCTATATCCGCAGCGTGGAGCGCCCTTCCGACCCCCAAGGCTGGACTCTCAAGGGCGCCAGGGATTTTGTCACCGATGTGGATCGGACCGCGGAACGGATGATCGCCGATATCTTGCTGACGGCGGAGCCGGGCGGGCGCCTGGTGGGCGAGGAGTTGAGCCCGGAGGTGGTGACCGAGGGACTGGTGTGGATCGTCGACCCGCTTGATGGGACGACCAATTTCCTGCACGATTTTTCGAGCTACGCGGTTTCCATCGCCGCGGCAGTGGATGGTGTCCTCGAAGCCGGAGTGGTATTTCATGTGACCCGGAACGAGAGCTATAGCGCCGGTCGCGGCCGCGGGGCCTGGCTGGGTGAGCGGCGCTTGAAGGTGTCCGCGATCCAAGACCCGGCCTTCGCGCTGATCGGTACTGGTTTTCCCTTCAAGGACCAATCCAGGCTCGAGGAGTACCAGGGCCAGTTCGGCCGGGTTGCGGCTGCTGTAAGTGGGATCAGGCGCCCGGGCGCCGCGGCGCTGGACCTGGCCGACGTCGCCGCGGGCCGGTTCGATGGCTTCTGGGAGCAGCACCTCTCGGCCTGGGACATCGCGGCGGGCAGCCTGCTCATCCGCGAAGCGGGTGGTGTCGTAACCGACTTTTCGGGCCGGGACATCGGGATCGAGCACACCGGAGTCGTTGCGGGCAACCCCGCGATCCACGACTGGCTCATCGAGACCCTTAGACACCGAGACTGAATTCGCCTCTGTGCTAGAATTGGCTTCTCATGGATGAAACGGAACAACTGAGCAGTGACAGCTCGGTCCGCGAGTGGTCGGATGCGGTCGCCGCCGCAAGCCCGACTCCGGCCGGTGGCGCCGTGGCGGCGCTTGCCGCGGCACTCGCCGCCGCGCTGGTGACCATGGTGGCGGGTCTCACCACCCGCCGGGAGAAGTACGCCGCCGTGCACGGCCACGCCCAGGAGGTGCTCGAGCGAGCCGAGTCTCTCCGAG
>DASYVW010000111.1:0-1626 GCA_035936675.1 Gemmatimonadales bacterium | reverse complement strand
CTGTATCCCAACGTGGACTTCTACTCGGGACTGATCTACCAGGCCATGGGGTGGGCGTCGTAGCGGAACCCCTCGAGGAACTTGGTGATGTTGGTGTGGACGTAGGTGTGAAACGTGATGGTCTCTTCCCATTCGGACAGCTGCTCCCGGTTGGGCAGCTCCCCCTCGCAGAGCAGGTAGGCCACTTCCAGGAAGGACGCCTTCTCCGCCAACTGCTCGATGGGGTAGCCCCGGTAGCGGAGGATTCCCCGGTCGCCGTCGATGAAGGTGATGGCGCTGCGGCACGCGGCGGTGTTCATGAACGCCGGGTCGTACGTCATCATGCCGAAATCGTCTTCCGAGACCTTGATCTGGCGGAGGTCGGTGGCGCGGATGGTGCCATCGACGATCGGCAGCTCGTAGGTCTTGCCGGTGCGGTTGTCGGTGAGGGTGACGCTTTCCTTGGGCAAGGGGGGGCCTCGGAGCTAGAGACGTTAAGTCATTGGCTTCGTCTCCAACTATAGAGGGATTGCCGGACCGGAGGAACCCCGGTAGTAAGGCGAACAGTAGTTAGCTTTGTCATCCTGAGCCCTTCGCTGCGCTCAGGATAAACTCCGCGAAGGATCCCTCCGTTGTTCGAGAGATTCTTCGCTGCGCTCAGAATGACATTCCGCTTTCATGAACTATCAACGTAGAGGTATGCGCGCTCATGCGGTTTCTCTCCCTGGTGGCCCTATGCGCCGCCCTTCCGGTGCAGGCCCAATCCACCGTCGACACCGCGGGTACGGGCGCCCTGATCGATCAGGCCATGAATCACTCCGAGGTGATGCAGAATCTCCAGCACCTGAGCGATGTCATCGGGCCTCGTCTCTCCGGCTCGCCGGCGATGCGACGCGCCAACGAATGGACCACGGAGCGGTTCAGAGCCTACGGCCTCACGGCCACGCTGGAGCCGTACACCTTCGGCGTCACCTGGGAGCGGGGACCGGCCACCGTCCGGCTCGCAGCCCCCTTTTCCCGCGAAATCACCACCCACAGCTGGGCCTGGACCAATGGCACCGGCGGCAAGACGCTCACCGGCCCGGTCGTCCTGACCGATCTCTCGACTCCGGAGAGTCTGGCGGTCTACCGTAACAAGGTGAAGGGCGCCTGGGTGCTTCCCCGGGCGCCGCTCCCCACCTGGAATCCCGACGGTCCGCCGATGACCGCGGCCGACTCCGCCGACCTCCAGGCACAGATCAAGTTCCGCATGAGCCCGTTCGCGGACACCTCTGCCGCGGCGGTGGCGGCTCGCCGGCAGTACCAGATCGATCTGCCCTACATCCTCCAGGGCGCCGGCGCACTCGGCACCATCATCGACGGTGCCAAGGACCACGGCCTCATGACGATGAGCGGTTCGCCGACCCGGGTGTCGCCGTTGCCGAGTGTGGTGGTCTCGCATGAGGACTACACCCTCCTCACCCGGCTCATCGGGGCGGGAGTGACACCCCGCCTCGGCGGGCGGGTGGAAAACCGGATCGGCAAGACGCCGGTCCAGCAGTGGAACACAGTGGCGGAGCTCAAGGGAACCGAGCGGCCCGGCGAAGTGGTCATTCTCGGGGCCCACCTGGACAGCTGGGATCTCGGCACCGGTACCACCGACAATGG
>DASYVW010000110.1:0-1832 GCA_035936675.1 Gemmatimonadales bacterium | reverse complement strand
CCGTGGCCACCACCATGGTTGCCCCTTCCAGGGCTTCGCGTTTGGCGGGGGTAATCTGGAAGATCGTCTCCAGCGCGAGGGCGGTGAGAAAGCTGGCACCCACCGCAGCGCCGACACCGATGTGGATGTCGCGCTTCCGGTGGGCGGCTCCCATCCTGGCCAGAAACGTCATGAGGGCGCCGACGATCAGGATCGCCTCGAGGCCCTCACGCAGGAGGATGATGAACGACTGGAGAAAAAGGTTTGTGGGCGAGAAAACGTCACCCAGGGTCCGCTCCGCGTTCTCGAGGCCGGCGTCGAGCTGCCGCCGTATTGCGGCGATCTCCGTGGCCGTGGCACCCCCGGCCGCGCGGGTCCGAAGAGCCGCAAACGCGGACTCGAGCTCGGCAGCAAGTCCTGGGTTCCTTGCCCGCACCCCCCTTTCCACCTGCTCGAACGTCATGTAGGCGTCGAAGGCGTGCGTGCTCGCCGAGGTGTCACCTCTCCGGGCCAGGGCGTAGGTCGAGTCCAACTGCAGCCTGACCTGAGAGAACACCTGGGCATTCGCGTCGGCGGTGGCGTCGGGCTGGACGGCGCGTACCGCCGCGACGCGCGCTAGCGCCCCGGGGGACGTGTCCCGCTCACCGAGCGCGGCGAGCAACTCGGTATCCGACATCCGCCCGGTCGTCGCAAAGGACTGGAGAGCGGCCGGCACATTACCGGCATGCTGCGGCAGTCGAAGCAGCGTGGCATACACTGCGGCGGCCCAGCGGTCGTCGGGGGGCAGCCGGGTTTCGAAGGCCGGCATCGCCGTGCCCACGACTCCGATGGTGATCCGCCGGTAATAGTCGAGTGGCGACCGGTCCCGGAGGGCGGAGCGATCGGTGAGATTGGCCGGCGGGGGCTCGAGACCCCTTGCAAGAGGCCCGTCGCCGGCGCCCAGAGTCCCGTGACAACCGGCGCAATCCCTCTGGTAGATCGCGGCGCCACGAGCGAGCGACGGCTTCTGGTTGGGGATCTCGTCCAGCACGACGTTGAGTCGCTGCGAAAGCGAGCCGGTCAGACGCCGGACCGCTCCGTCAACCGAATCCGGCGGCGCTACTCGATCCACCAAGTGAAGCAGCGAATCGATCTGGGCCAGCGCGCTGGAACTGACGTCGCGGGGAAGCAGGGCGGCGGAGCGGCGAGACTCCTGGAGAAAAAGCCGCGCTTCGTCGACTTCGGCCCGGGCGACTATGCGGCCATTCTCGACGCCGATGCGGTACTCCTGGGCGGCCAACTGCGACGTGGCCGCCAGGCGCCGCACCACCGGGGCCGGATCCTGCGACTGGCTGACCTGCTGGGGCTGGCTGACGAGGAGGGAGGCCCCGAGAAGGGCGCCGCCGATGAGAATCATTTTCACCCGGTTCGAGAGCTGTCCGGATCAAACTAGAATAAAACTGTCGGAATTGGAAGAGTCGGCGGCTACGGAGCTTCCACCACCGCTATCGCGCCGGCCGATAAAGCCGAGTGGGTGAGTGAGATCTGGATCCGAAGGCCTCCGCTATCCTCAGAAACCCGCGCGGCCAGACCGTGCAACCGGATCGCTGGCCTGCCCTCCCCGTCCCGGGACACCTCGATCTCCCGCCAGCCGATGCCTCTCGCGTTGGGCAGTGCCTGCATGGCCTTGTAGACCGCTTCCTTGGCCGCAATGCGAGCTGCTGCGTGACCCGTCGCATCGGGCCGGGTGGCCAGGTACTCGCGCTCCGGTGCGCAAAAGAAACGGGTCATTGCCTGCTCGCCTTTGCTGGCCAGCAGCAGCCGGATGCGCTCGAGATCCACCAGGTCGATCCCCACGCCGATCACAGTCACGG
>DASYVW010000109.1:0-2584 GCA_035936675.1 Gemmatimonadales bacterium | reverse complement strand
AAGTGCGAGATTCGCCTGGGCCCGGGCCAACATCGGGTTCAGAGCGACCGCCTGCTTGGTCGCCGCCCGAGCGGCCTCGTGCTGACCCAGATCGCCGTACACGAAGGCCAGGAGATAGTGGGCCTCCGCGTACTCCGGATTCCGGGCAATCGCATCCTTGAGTGCGACGAGTGCGAGCTCGGTGAGGCCGCGGTTGTAGAGGACCTCACCCCGGTGGAACCTGGCGACGGCGTTGTCCGGGTCCTGATCGCAGGCCCGGGCGAGCCAATCACTGGCCGTGTCGAGTCGCCCGCGCGCCTTCTCCGACAGGCCGAGCTGGAGCATCGCAGGAACGTCGCCCGGATGGGTGGCGAGCAGCGCCTCGAATTCTCCTACCGCCTCCTCGTGCCGGCCGAGGCTGGCATAGGCGCGGCCCAGGTCCCACCGGGCGTCGCGATCGTCCGGCCGACGGCGTGCCTTCTCCCGAAGATCCGCGATCCGGCGCTCATAATGTCCGCTATCGCGGTAGGCGATCTCGAGATTGGTTTGCGCCACTTGCATCTTCGAGTCGAGCTCGAGCGCGCGGGCAAACTCGGCGATCGCCTCGTCGATCAGACCCTTCTGGTAATACAGAACGCCGAGGTTGTTGTGCGCCCCGGCGTCCGAAGGATTGATCCGCTGGGCGAACGAGCGGAGAACCGTGAGATCGCGCTCCGACAGCGCTGGGGCGGGCATCGTCGTTAGGTGATCCGGATGGCGTCGAAGATGGACTGCAACGAGGCCACGTCAGGCAGCAGCAGAAAGTGCCCGGCCATCGACTCGGCAGACCCTTCGCTCCGGAAGGAGGTCTCGACACAGAGCGCGTACTCCCGATCGTGCCCAAAGTTCAGGTGGGCCGAGGTCAGGATGGCTCCGCTGAGGTCGATCACCAGGCTGGGAACGGAAGGCACCAGCATCATGCCCATGAAGTCGCTGAGCGCGTTCAGGTACGCACTGGCAAGAATGTTTCCGGCCTCCTTCAAACTGGACTGCTCCATCTCGCCGAAGGCCGTGGTGGTGCCGCGCTCGCGCCGGAAGAGATAGTCGCACAGGATCAGGGCCGCGGGCTCGGGAAAGAGCAGCATGGCCCGCCCGGTGAGGTCGCCCATCATGTGCATGAGGACCGAGGCGACCACCTGATCGGGTGGCCCCAGCATGTCACCGGCGTCCTCCAGCGGTTTGACCTTCACCTGCGGGACGGTGATCATGATCGTCCGGTTGGTCATCTGGGACAATGCGGTGGCGGCGTGGCCGGCGCCGATGTTCGCCACCTCCCGCATCGCGTCGAGCTGGGACTCCTTCAGGTCACGCACGTCTTCCATCCCTTCCTCCTAAAGGAGGGCCGCAGCGTCGAGAATGAGTGCCGGTGCGCCGTCCGCGAGGATCGTTGCTCCACCGACGTACGACGGCAACCCTCGAGGCGCATCGAACGGCTCGACTACGATATCCTGCTGCCCGACGAGCGCATCGACAACCAGCGCGGCTCGCCGCTCGCCGACTTCCAGGATTATGGTCGGACGGCGGGCGGATACGGCCTTGGACTGGCAGCCCACCAGATCGCACAGGTGGACCGTGGGAATGACCCGGTCCCGCACCACCAGGGCCTCGCGATCCCGCACAGCAGTGACGGCCTGGCGGTCGAACTCGACCGTTTCGGCCACGTATGCCAGCGGCACGGCATAGCGCTCCCCGCCCGCCTCGGCCAACAGCGCCCGGACGATAGCCAGGGTCAGCGGCACCCGGATGAGGAACGTGGTGCTGCGGCCCAGCTCGCTCCGCACCTCGAGCGTGCCGCCGAGTGCACGGACACGAGTCATGGCGACGTCCACCCCGACGCCCCGGCCCGACACCCCACTGATCGTCTGGGCGGTGCTGAACCCGGGGCGCGCGAGCACGCGCACCAGCAGATCGTCCGTGAGGGCATCGGTCTCGGGCGCCGCTCCTTCACGCCGGGCCTTGGCGAGAATCGCCTCCCGGTCGATGCCTCCGCCATCGTCTACCACCCGGAGCGCCACGGTGTTGCGCTCCCGCGTGGCGGAGAGCAGGATCCGTCCCTCTGCGGACTTCCCCGCCGCGAGGCGCTGCTCCGGGTTCTCGATCCCGTGGTCCGCCGCATTGCGTATCAGATGGAGCAGGGGCTCGCCGATCTCGTCCAGGATGGAACGGTCGAGCTCGATCTCTTCGCCTTCCATGTCAAACCGGATCCGCTTGCCCAAGTCTCGGGAGAGGTCACGGACCAGCCGGGGAAAGCGCTCGAACACTTCTCCCACTGGGGTCATGCGCGCGGCGAGCACCTCGGCCTGCATCGCCGAGACCAGCCGCGAGATCCGCTCGCTCAGCTCGGTCAGGGTCGGGTCGCCCGCCTCGAGCGAGATAGAGGTCAGACGATTCTTGGCGACGACCAGCTCGCCCACCTGCTTCATCAGATCGTCCAGCCGTCGCAGATCGACCCGGATCTGGCGCCCCTGGGCGCGGGCATCAGCTTCCGGCGCAACCGCCTCCTCGAGCCGCACCCCCTCCACCTCTCCCACGGTGCGCAGCGCGGCCACGACCGCTTCGTCGGAAT
>DASYVW010000108.1:0-2208 GCA_035936675.1 Gemmatimonadales bacterium | reverse complement strand
GTTACGAGAACGCCGCCCACGATGTCGGCACCGCTTTCCTGAAGGCCCGCGACGAGCCGGGGGATGTAGTCAGGGGGGTATAGCACGTGGGTGTCCATCCGAATCACGATGTCACCGGACGCGGCCCGAATAGCGACGTTGAGTCCGGCGGGAGTCGTGCCTCGAGGATTGTCCAACAGAACGATCGTCGGATGCAGTGCCACGTAGCGCACCAGGAGGGGCCGCGTCCCGTCGCTGCTCCGGCCATCGGCGACCAGGATCTCCAGGCGTTCACGCGGGTAGTCGCTCGCCAGGACTGAATCGAGGCAGCGCGCGACGTACGGCTCCTCGTTCCGGCATGGGATAACAACCGATACGAGCGGCGGCACCGGTCGGCGGCTCACCATGTGAGCCCCCACTCCTGGACGGGGACGGATGGCGCTCTGCTGATGGACAGTTCCGGTCGTTGCTTCCGGAACGGCTTGCAGGCCTCCTTGATCTGATCCATCAGACGAACGTTGAGCACGCCTTGCTCCGGCGAAACTGGTGCGGGCATGCCGTCACGGAGAGATTGGTAGAACTGCTCGATGATCGTGCGGAGTCCCTGGGAGCGCTTGACCTTGCCGGTTGCAATGCCGAGCAGCGTGCCGGTCCCCGAGCGAATGAGATCGAGCGCGGTGGCAATATTCTCCCTGAACCGTGCCAGGACCGAAGGCAGCTCACTTTCGCGATAGGTCAACACCGTCATCGCCTGCCAGTCGGCGGTCACTCTCCCTCTGGTTCCCAGGACCTCGATGCGGTTCACCTCCGGCGCACTGCACAGGGAGAGCGACACTTCTCCCAGCCCGGCGCTCGAGGGAATCAGCACTCGAAGCTCCTCCACGCCGGCCTCCCGGACGGTGCCCAGATTGAGGCCGACGACTCGAGGCAGGCCGGGGTCCTTCAGGAAGTGGCAGACCAGATAAAGCGGGTGGCTGATGAGATTGTCGAATGTTCCCCAATCGTACGAATAGCTCCACGGCGTCGAGGCCGATCGCGCGGCTCCTTCGTAGGTGAATCCCTGTTCCGCCCGCACCGAGATCACCCGGCCGATCTCGCCGGACCGAACGCGGCGGCAGGCCTCCACGAAGACAGGATCGAAGAGCCTGCTATGGCCGGGGCACACCTGAACGCCGGCCTCGCGCGCCAACTCCAGAATGGCTCGCGCTTCGGCCTCGGTAGCGGCGAAGGGTTTTTCGATGTACATGTGGGTCCCGTACTTCGCGCCGAGGCGAGCGAGCGCGAGGTGACTCCCGGACGGGGTCAGCAAATGCACGGCATCCGGTCTCGTCTCCCGCAGCATGACCTCGGCGTCGGTATAGCATCCCCGAATTCCGTGGCGCGTTGCCGCCTCACGGGCGGCTTTCTCGTCGAGGTCGCAGACGGCGACAATCTCGACATTGCGGAGGCCAGCGAGCGTGGCCACGTGGTCCACGCTGATGCGTCCGCATCCCACCAGGGCCACACGCAACCGCAGGGGTTCCGTGGCTGCGACTTCAGGAGCCATTGGGTACCGCGGACGAGCCCGTCGCTAGCAACATTCCCACATCGGTCTGCCGCCGGCCTCCGACCCTCGCCGTCTGCCGGCGGCAGCCAGTGCCCTGCCGCCGATCGGTGACGCGCAGGTCCGGCGGAACTGCGTGACGCTGGACCCCACGCCTCCGCTCCCGCCAGCCCACGTGGCTGGGGTCGAGGAGATCCCCCCATTGGCTCCCATCCCCACGGTTCGCCCGAGGGCCCACGGTCACCGCCGCACGCGACTGCTGGAGGGGTGGCACGCACTCCGGCACCAACTCACACAGGGTGGCGAGCACCCCCTCCTGGTCACCCACATCCAGGTAGGCGAACAGCCGGCTGAGCCTCTGGACCAGCTCGGGCCCGGCACTCTCGGTTGTCTGACTGATGCGGATCTTTTCGCTGGACGTGGGTACGCCGGCCTCGAGGGTAGAGACCTGCTCCTCCATGAGCTTTTCACCGGGTCTCAATCCGGTGAACACGATGCGAACGTCCTTTCCCGGCACCCTCCCGGAGAACCAGATCAGCTTCTCGGCCAGGTCCAGAATGCGGACCGGCTCACCCATTTCCAGCATCGCGATGGCGCCGGCCGTCTCGGGCAGCGATCCCGCCTGGAGCACCAGCTGCGCAGCCTCCGGGATCGTCATGAAGTACCGTTCCACCAACGGATGCGTG
>DASYVW010000107.1:0-3601 GCA_035936675.1 Gemmatimonadales bacterium | reverse complement strand
CCCGTTGTTGATGCGGGCGTACGTGGAAACGCGCCGCGACGGCTGGCCCGCCGTAGACACGTTGGTCCGGCGCCTGGAGGCGCACTTGACCACACTCACCCCAGCCGAGCGGGCGGTCTTGGCCGGCCTCGAAGCCGACCTCAGGGGCGACCTCTGGGGCCGCCTTCAGGCGGCGCGGGAGTTGATGAGATTGACGCCCGCGTCGGTCGAGGGATGCACGCTGGCAGCCAGCAGTGCACTGTTCGTCAACCGTCCCCGCGAAGCCCTTGTCATCCTCTCCCGGGTAGACCCCGATCGCGGGCTTCTCCTGGTGGCGCCGTTCTACTGGATCAATCAAGCACCGGCTCTGCACCGGCTGGGCGACCACCGCGCGGAGTTAGCAAGCGCGCGACAGGGCCTGCGACGCTTTCCTGATCGCTCCTCGACCCATCTGAATCTCCTCACTGCCCTTGCGGCGCTGGGCGACCTCGATGGCTTGCACCGCGAATTTCCCCGGCTAACGCGGGACGATCCGGATCCCGGGCTGGCGGCGCGTCAGAAGTCGCTCTGGATCTGGCGGGAGCTTCGCGCGCACGGGCACGCCGTCGCTGCCGACCGATGGCTCGCGGAGGTCCTGGCCCAACCACCACCGAACGGAACAGACAGTAGCCTGGCTGGAATTTTGGTCGAGGGTGACCTGCTCTCTTCCGCTGGCCGCTGGGCCGACGCTCGCCGCGCGTACGCCAGGGCACTTCGCCACTATCGCGGAACGCCGGTGCTGCTCGGCCGCCTGGGTACGGCCGCCGCCCACCTGGGGGATCGGGCAGAAGCCCTGCGGCAGGATAGTGATCTGGCCCATCTCTCCCGGCCCTATCTCTTCGGGAGCCAGACTTACGCCCGCGCGCGCATAGCCGCGGCGCTTGGCGATCTCGCAACTGCCGTGAATTTGCTCCGCTCGGCCTGGGCTCAAGGACGACCGCTTGCCTTCGATGACCGGGACAACGAGGATGTCCACTCGGACCCGGAGTTCGATTCGCTGCGCGACTTTTTTGCTTTTCAGATGTTGATGCGGACTGATTGATTGATCAGGGAAGGAGCAGAGTCATGTCCTCGCATTGCCAGACCGCATGGTCGACCGCGTAACCGGTCCGCGGGAGCAGCTCCGCCGCAGCCAGGATAATCCCATGGAACAGGATGATGAGTGACACGATGTGCGCGAGGCTGGCTCGATACCTCCAGGCCGCGCTTGCAGCCCATGCTCCGGTGAGGATGACGGTAAACACGGCGCCGAGGTAGCCGGCCAATGGCATTCCACAGGCTCTGGGATAGGGCCACCCCGCCCCTATCATCACGCCGACAGCCAGGGCGAGAAACACTCGGGCCCACACCCCGATCAGCTGGCTTTGCGAGGCAGGCTCCCAGCGAGCCATGGAGACGGGCGTGCTCCACTGCCCTGCTGCCCGGGGGCGCGTAGCGGAGATGGGAGGTTCGCTGTGAAGACCCGGCAGCTGCGCGAGCAGACGGTCCACCACCCCCGCCATCGGATCGGGCTTCGGGCCGGGTGAAGGCTTTGGCATGCCGCTCCACTCGTTGAGGGGTAGTAGTGCGAGGTAATTAACCAGCCCCGGCATTTGTCATACCAGCGGTCGGCCTCACCTAAGTGGTTGGATGGCCTTTGCTGTGCGACCTCCTGCAGCACCGCGATCCACCATCATAGCGGTGAATTACGCGAGGCCTGGCCCCGGTCGACACAAGAAACGCCCCGGGATAATCCCGGAGCGGGCTTGTAGTCGCTGATTCGATCCTTCGTCGCTGCCGCTCCTCAGGATACAAGGTCCTAGTACATCCCACCCATCCCGCCACCCGGAGGCGCGGCCGGAGCCGGCTTGTCTTCCTTCTTCTCCACCACCACACACTCGGTGGTGAGCAGCAGCCCCGCGATGGACGCGGCATTCTGCAGCGCCGTCCGAGTCACCTTGGTTGGGTCAATGACCCCGGCCCGAACCAGGTCCTCGTAATTATCCGTGGCGGCGTTGTAGCCGAAGTTCTTCTCCTTCGACTCCTTGACCTTCGCGACCACGATCGAGCCCTCGGCGCCCGCGTTCTGGGCGATCATCCGGATGGGCTCCTCGAGCGCCCGGCGCACGATCTCGACGCCGATCTTCTCGTCTTCGGTGCCCTTGATCTTGTCGAGCGCCGACTGCGCCCGAATCAGAGCCACACCGCCACCGGGCACGATGCCCTCTTCGACGGCCGCACGAGTGGCGTGCAGCGCGTCCTCGACCCGAGCCTTCTTCTCCTTCAGCTCGGTCTCGGTGGCGGCGCCGACGTTGATGACGGCCACGCCGCCCGACAGCTTGGCCAGCCGCTCCTGCAGCTTCTCCCGATCATAGTCGCTGGTGCTCTTCTCGATGGCCGCGCGAATCTCGGCGATGCGGCCCTTGATGTCGTCGGGCTTGCCGCGACCGTCCACGATCGTCGTGTTGTCCTTGTCGACCACGACCCGCTTGGCCCGGCCCATGTCGGCCAGGGTGGCGTTCTCCAGCTTGAAGCCGAGCTCCTCGGAGATCACCTGCCCGCCGATGAGCACCCCGATGTCGCGCAGCATTTCCTTCCGGCGGTCACCAAATCCGGGCGCCTTGACCGCGGCGACCTTGAGCGTGCCGCGCAGCTTGTTCACCACCAGCGTGGCGAGCGCCTCACCCTCAACGTCCTCCGCGATGATGAGAAGCGGCTTCCCGCTCTGGGCCACCTTCTCGAGCAAGGGGAGCAACTCCTTCATCGCCGAGATCTTCTTGTCGTGAATGAGGAGGTAGGGGTCGTCCAGCACCACCTCCATCTTCTCGGGATCGGTGACGAAATAGGGGGAGAGGTAGCCGCGGTCGAACTGCATGCCCTCGACCGTCTCGAGCGTGGTCTCCAGCCCCTTGGCCTCTTCGACCGTGATGACGCCGTCCTTGCCCACCTTCTCCATTGCCTCGGCGATCAGGTTTCCAATCTCCTTGTCATTATTCGCGGAGATGGTACCGACTTGGGCAATCTCCTTCTTGCCGGCCGAGGGCACCGAGATGGCTCGGAGCTGCTCGACGACGGCTTCGACGGCGCGATCGATTCCCCGCTTCAGCTCCATGGGATTGGCGCCGGCGGTGACGTTCTTCAGACCCTCGCGGAAGATGGCCTGGGCCAGCACGGTGGCCGTAGTGGTGCCGTCCCCGGCGAGGTCGGAGGTCTTGGTGGCCACCTCCTTCACCATCTGGGCGCCCATATTCTCGATCGGGTCGCTCAACTCGATTTCCTTGGCGACGGTGACGCCATCCTTGGTAACGGTCGGCGAGCCGAATTTCTTGTCGATGACGACGTTTCTGCCCTTGGGACCAAGGGTGACCTTCACCGCCTCGGCGAGGTGGTCGACACCCTTCTTGAGCCGGGTCCGCGCCTCGGTGTTGAAGAGAAGCTCTTTTGCTGCCATGTGCGAATCTCCTGATGGGATGCGGGTTGGGTCGGTGTTAGCCGACGCCTCCCAGTTGGGTTTTAGCTGATCTTGGCCAGGACGTCGGAGGCCTTGATGATGATCACTTCGTCGCCGCCGAGCTGAAACGGAGTGCCGCTGTACTTCCCGTAG
>DASYVW010000106.1:0-3855 GCA_035936675.1 Gemmatimonadales bacterium | reverse complement strand
GGGGCCCGGTTCGAGCACCAGGAAGGTGAGCAGGGCGAGGTCCTTGGCACCCAGGGGAGGCGCGTTCGTCCCCCCCTCCGCCAGCAACACGGATGGTGGGCCGAGCACTGTCAGGGTGATACCCGCCACAGGAGCGCCTCGAGGGGGTGTCACCAACCTACGGGGAATTCACGAGGCGGCAAGAGGGTTTTTCACGCTGGGTTCACGGAAGGCCCCCAGATTGTCACCAGTCTTCTAGCGGTTCAGGACCCCAACCCACAGGAGCAGCACCATGGCCACCACCCCGAATTTCCGGCTGATGCTCACCCCGGAGCAGAAGGAGCAGATCCGTAAGGCGACAGGGAAAGAGGCCGAGGTGCTGGAGCTCTCGGTCGAGGAGCTCGAGGAGCGGATCGCGCCTGCGACGCGGGCCGCGCTCCCCTGGATCCACAAGTAATTCACGATTTTTTCACGATGGACGGCAAAGCTTGGTGCCACACCCGTAGCCAAACAGCCATTTCCGTGTTACACCCTTAAGGAGGAATACCGTGTCGAATCCCAAGGATCAGTTCCGGATCAAGTTGACCCCCGAGCAGAAGGCCCAGGTTCAGACCGCGACGGGGAAGGATGCCGAGGCTGTTGAGTTGTCGGTCGAGGAGCTCGAAGAGCGGATCGCACCGGGAACGTTGAAGCCGCCGCTCAAGCCGTAACGCAGTAGTAGAAGACTGGGCGTGATTCTGCCGCCCTGAAGCGCTCGAGTGCCGGTCCAGCTCCAATGGTCCGGCACTCGGGCGTCAGCGTGCACCAACCCCTATAAAGCGGCCGTTGCACTCCCAATGACGCCTGATGTGTTGAACGCACCGACAGCATCCGCGGACGAGCTGCGGGAGGAGATCGAGCGCCTCCGGCTGCTGCACTCGATCAGCCTGGAGTTCGGCGCCTCCCTCGATTTCGACGAGCTCCTGCCCCGGGTCTTCGAGCGGGTGCTTGCCGCCCTGGGAGCCGAAGGCGGATCGCTCTGGATCACCGAAGGGGACATGCTCCGGTGCCGCCTGGCTGCCGGTGGCGCCGGCCAGAAGCTGGTCGGCGCGCAGATGCCCGTGGGCACCGGCTTCGTGGGCGATGTGGCCCAGCGGCAGAAGACCACGATCGTGACCCGAGCACTGGACGACCCCCGGTACAATCCCCAAATCGACTCCAGCGAGATGCTGTCCACGACGGTCATGGCCACGGCCATGGTCGCGGGTGGGGTGACCGTGGGAGCGATTCAGATCTCCAACAAGCTCACCGGCAGAGGCGTCTTCGACGATCGCGACCGCGAGCTGCTCGAAGGACTCGCCGCCAGCGCCGCCACGGCTCTCCGCAACGCCCAGCTGCACACCGTCGAGAAGCGAGCCCGGGACCTGGCTCTGCTGCTCGAGATCAGCCGGGAGATCACCGCTACCCTCGACCTCGACCGGGTGCTTCGCTCGGTGGTCAACCTGGCATCGCGGGCGCTGACCTTCGATCGGGGCGCGGTCGGGCTCTACCAGAAGGGTCAGTGCGAGATCCGCGCTGTCGCCGGCCAGGAAACCGTCAACCCCAAGGACCCCAAGCTCCAGGACCTGATCGCCCGGGCCGCATGGGCCGCCGGCCGGGGGGAGCAGCTCTACCTGAGGGACCGCGCCGACCCGGCCTCGGATGCGGAGCGCATGTTCGTCAACGTGTTCGGCTCCGACCTCGAAGCCGACGGAGTCGAAAGCGGGCTGTATCTCCCACTCAAGGACGAAGAGGGAGTGCTCGGCGTGCTGGTCTTCGAGGCCGGCTCGCCCGAATTCGCCAGCGACACGCAGCTCGAGGTGGCCGCTATCCTGGCCAACCAGACGGCTGTCGCCCTGAGGAACGCCCAGCTCTACCACCAGGTGCCCATGGTGGACGCGCTGGAGGCGCTGGCCGCAAAGAAACGGGCCGTGCTGGCGCTGCCCCGGCGGCGGGTGCAGATCTACGCTGGTGTGGCGGTGCTCGTGCTGGCCGCGCTGGCGTTGATCCGGTGGCCGTTCCGGGTGGTGGGCGAAGCGGCATCGTTCCGGCCTACGGCACTGGCTCCGGTCAGGGCGCTGGTGCCCGGCGTGGTGGAACGGATGCTGGTGGAGGAAGGCAGCACCGTCCAGCGAGGAGCGGCGCTGGCGTCACTCCGATCCACCAGCCTCTCGAGCGACCGGGCGTCCACCGCGGCAGCCGCGATCTCCGCGGACCGCTCCGCTGCCCTGGCGGCGAGCCGGGGCGATGCGGCGGAAGAGCGGCTCCAGCGAATCCGGGGCGACGCCTTGCGACAGGAGCTGGCGTTGCTGGACGAGCAGGTCGGCTATACCACGGTGCGGGCACCGGTGGCGGGGGTCGTGCTGACACCACATGTGAACGAGAAGGTCGGTGCATCGCTCGATGAGGGCGATCTCCTGCTCACCCTCGGGCGGACCGACACGCTCGAGCTCGAGTTCGGAGTGGACCAGCGCGACATCGGCCGGGTTAAGCAGGGGCAGGACGTGCACCTCCGGGTCGATGCCCTGCCCCAGCGCACCTTTGTGGGGCGGGTGACCTCGATCGGTCAGCTTCCGGCCGATAGCGGAGCCGCGGTTCGCTACCCGGTCAGAGCGTCGGTGGCCAATCCGAACGGCGTGCTCAAACCTCAGATGGCGGCGTATGCCCGTGTCCTCACCGCGCCGGCGAGCGCGCTGGATCGGTTGCTACGGACGCCGGTGCGATGGGCGAGGCTCTTATGGTGGAAGGTACGGGGATGAAGCTCGCGCTTCTGTTGATCCTGACCGTGGGCTGTAGCGGCCGGCCGGCCACCCGGGCCGCCGCGCCCCCCACCGAGAGCGGCTCCCTCGGAGCCGCCTCCACGGCCACCATCGCCATCGCCGATACTGCCACGGTGGATGTCCCACTGGCACTCCCGTCCCAGCTCTACGTCGAGCACGACGCCACCATCTACGCCCGATCGGGCGGCATCGTCGAATCGGTGCTGGTGGACCTGGGGGCCCAGGTGGCCGCGGGGCAGCCGCTGGCCCGGCTGGAGAGCACCGACCAGCGCATTTCGCTCGATCAGGCCCAGCAGAAGTTCGACAACACCCGGCAGTCGGTGGAGCGGCAGCGGGCACTCAAGACAGCGGGCGTGGTCACCACCGCGGACTCCGAGCGGGTCGAGTTCGAGCACCGGGAAGCGATGCTCGAACTGCGCAAGGCGCAACGGGATTACGACCTCACCCGGATCGTCGCTCCCTTTAACGGCGTGGTCACCGGCCGGACTGCACGAATCGGCCGCCTGGTCAGCTCGGGGGACTCGCTCTTCCGGCTCACCGCCCTGCGGCCGATCCTGGCCGTGGTGCATGTGCCCGAGGCCTCGGCCGCGGGCATTGCCGTGGGCACCGAAGCGGAAGTCGTCGGGCTCGGGGGCGCCACCTCCCGGGCCCGAGTGATCCGCGCATCGCCCATCGTCGATGCGGGCAGCGGCACCCGGGAGATGATCCTCCAGCTCACCGCCGGTGGACCTCGCCTCACGCCCGGTACCAGTGTCACCGTCCGGCTGGGCTCTCAGCGCCGCCAGGTCGTCGCCATTCCGCGCACGGCGGTGGCCCAGGACGGGTATGCCCTGGTTTGGGCCGACGATCGCACCACGCTTCGGCCTCTCACGCTGGGCAGCGAGCTCGAGGGCGACCGGGTCGAGGTGCTGAGCGGCCTGGCGGCCGGCGAGAAGGTCGTCCGGACCGCTCCGTGACCGACCGTCCCAAGCTCCGCCGCGACCTGGTCCTGGTGGAGCAGACCTATCGGGGCGAACAGAGCTACATCATCAAGGACCCCGAATCCCGCAAATACTTCCGCTTTCGCCCAGTCGAAGTG
>DASYVW010000105.1:0-2162 GCA_035936675.1 Gemmatimonadales bacterium | reverse complement strand
TCGGAGTGATTGCGAGGGCACGAAGCGCCCGAAGCAATCCCGCCGCAGAAACCACCAGATCGCCACGCGGGCATGCGCCCGCTCGCGATGACTACCCACTTTCACCAGAGCGCGACTCGCGACTCATGACTCGCGACTCCTGACTCTCCCGCCCTCAACTACCCACACTGGGAGCCCGAGATTCGGCGGAAGCTCGTCCGGTCGCGGGCTGGTCACGAATACCTGACGCCCGTCCGAGCCCAGCAGGCGCAACGCCAACCGGGTCTGCCGCTCCCGGTCGAGCTCGGCAAAGACATCGTCCAGCAACAGCGCCGGCTCGGTACCACATGCGTCCCGGAGCGCGGTGATCTCGATCAGCTTCAGGGCGATTGCCGCGCTGCGTTGCTGACCCGTCGAGCCGTAATCGCGGAGCCGGCGGCCACCGATCTCGAGCACCAAGTCGTCGCGGTGCGGGCCCACGGTGGTCATTCCGCGGGCCCGGTCATCGCGTAGTGCCATTGCCAGTGCTTCTTCCCACGCACCCGGCTCGGCCAGGTCGGTACCGCCCCGGTACTCGAGCGTCGCACGGCCTTCCTCGCCCAGACACTCGAACTCGCCGGCAAACTGATTCGCGGCTCCGCTCACCCAATCGAGCCGCCGGCGGACGAGGTCGGCGCCTGACGCAGCCAGGACGCCGGCAAAGGCCTGAGCGACTTCGATCCTGTCCTGGCGAAGGGCGCTGTTGCGTTGGGCCAGGGCCGCGCGGTATCGGGTCAGCGATCTCAGGTACCCGCGGTCGGCCAGCGACAATAAGCGGTCGAGATACCTCCGCCGTTCCACGGCAGCTCCCGAGGCGAGCCCCAGATCGGCCGGCAGAAACGCCACGGCCAGCCACGTCCCCACGACATCGGCCAATCGCCCGGCCTCGTCGCCATCGACCGTGATCCGCTTCTTGCGCCCGAGATAGGTCACCGCGACCGTCCGAGCGCTGGCTCCCTCGATGTGAGCCTCGACGTGAAAGCCCGGGCCTTCACCCGTCACCTGCTGGTCAGGCGATCCCCGGAAGGAGCGGAATAGAACCGGGTAGTAGATCGCCTCCAGGAGGTTGGTCTTCCCCTGGGCG
This sequence comes from Gemmatimonadales bacterium, assembly GCA_035936675.1. GTDB lineage: Bacteria > Gemmatimonadota > Gemmatimonadetes > Gemmatimonadales > GWC2-71-9 > CAVVWJ01. The sequence goes on along the minus strand of DASYVW010000105.1, from coordinate 1,060 downwards.
TTCGAGCCCAGAATCGCCGCTCCGCATTCCGGGGGCTCGCAGTCCAGATCGGCGAGGTTGCGGTATCCCCGGGTCACCAGCCGCTGAAGCCGCACTATCGCACGATGACCTGGCGGACGGACTGGGCACCCTGGTTGCCCTGAAGGTCCACACCGTGGACCTGGACGGTGATCGTGGAGCCCGAGCGTCCTGTAGTGCTGATCGGCAGTCCCCAGCGAACCGTATCGGCCGGCGGGCTGGGCCGGAACGGGTTGAAATTCTGGTTCCCACCGGTGACCAGGAAATAGACGGTATCGACGCCGTCCGGGTCCACCGTTCGACCGTTGACGAAGAAGTCGGGGCCGGCATCCACCGTGGTGTCGCTTCCGTTGGGCTGGTCGATCATGGTGACCGGCCCAATGCCATCGCCCGGATCGGGGAACGTGAGGCGATCGCGCTCCTGACACGCTGCGGCAAGGACGACCAGCACAGCCGCAAGCCGGGCCCGACTCCAGCCCTGAGGGGCGAAGGGTTGCCCCGGCTCCGCCTTCTTCGGCATCCCCAAAAAATAGTCGGCTGGCTGATAAAGTTGCAGGTCCTACACTCCCTTGAATGCGGCCTTCCGCTTCTCCACGAAGGCCTTCGTGCCCTCCTTCATGTCGGCCGTGGCGGACAGCAGCCCGAACTGGTTGGCCTCGAGCAACAGGGCCTGGTCCACGGCCATGTCGAGCCCCGCGTCCACCGTTTCCAGACAGGCACGGATCGCCAGGGGTCCGTTCTCCAGAATGCTTCGGAGCAGCGCCTCACTCTCGGCCAGGAGCCGGTCCGCTGGAACGATCCGGTTGACCAGGCCGATCCGAAACGCCTCTTCGGCGTCGATCATCCGTCCGGTGAGCAGGAGCTCGATGGCGCGGCCCTTCCCAACCAGGCGGGGAAGCCGGACTGTGGCGCCGTATCCCGGTGCTATCCCCAGCTTCACCTCGGGCTGCCCGAACTTGGCCTGATCGCTCGCGACCCGAATGTGGCAGGCCATGGCCAGCTCACAGCCACCTCCCAGGGCAAAGCCGTTCACGGCCGCAAC
>DASYVW010000104.1:0-17446 GCA_035936675.1 Gemmatimonadales bacterium | reverse complement strand
ATGTCGTAGTAGAAGCCGCTATCGGTGGCGAGCTTGCCGAGCGTGCCCTGGCCCCGGTTGACTCCCGCGAGCAGCGTGTCCAGCCGCTCGGCGGTAGAGCGCAGCTGAGCCGTCATGGCAGCCAGGTTGCTCGTGAGCGTGTCGGTGCGGCTCAGCGTGCGACTCAGCGCCGGATGAGCCAAGGCGCTATCGAGCCGGGTGGTTAGCTGCCGGAAAGAGGTCAGGGTCTTGGTGAGCTCGGCGGTCGGGCCGCGGCTGGAGTCGGCATATATAGCCATCGTGCGCTGTGCCGCCTTTAAGGTGCCCTCCAGGGTGGTAAGCGTAGAGCGGAGCTGGTCGGCGGTCTTCTGGTTGACGATCGCCTGGGCGCCGAGGAGGATGCTGTCTGCCCGGTCGCTGAGCACCTGAGCCCGATCGGCCAGTCCGATGGCTTGGGAGCCGATGATGATCTTGCTCTTGGCGAGCGGGACCGGAGCGTCGCCCGGATCGAACTCGACCACGGCGTCACCCACGAAACCAACCGGGACGATCTTGGCGGTCGCATCCACCTTGGGGGTGATCCGTTCCGGGAGGCTGACCGAGACCAGCACCCTACCAGCCTCCACCAACTGGATCTTCTCCACCTTGCCCACTCCCACGCCGGAAATCCGGACTGCCGAGCTGGTCTTGAGGTTGCCGGCATCCCGGAACTGGATCTTCCAGTAGTCCTCAAGGTCCCCCCCGACTGATCTCCCGCTCAGCCAGGTAGTCCCTAGAAAGAAGAGGACGATGGCGGCGATGATGACTGTTCCGACCGTGGCCTCCCGCTTGTAGCTCAGATCCATGGAACGGCCTTAGGCAGCGAAGGTGGCATCGGGGAAGTCGCGCTCCAGAAATTCCTTCACCTGCGGATTCTGAGAGGCCAGAAATTCCTCCTGGGTTCCCTGCTGGACGATCTTCCCGCCGGTGAGGAGCGCGAGACGATCGGCCACGCGGAAGGCCCCCCGAACATCGTGGGTGACCATGACGCTCGTCACCCCAAGCTCGTTGTCGAGTCGCTTCACGAGACTGTCGATGACGTCGGCGTTCACCGGGTCGAGCCCCGACGTAGGCTCGTCGTACAGCAGGTACTTGGGGCTACCGGCAATGGCGCGGGCGATCCCCACCCGCTTCCGCATTCCACCAGAGAGCTCAGCCGGGTATTTCTCCCGAGTCTCGGGCCCGAGATTCACCAGCCGGAGGCACTCGCCCACCCGCTCCACGCAATAGTCGACGTCGCGGTACTTGTCCTCGTCGGTAATGCCCAGACGGACGTTCTCGAACACATTCATCGAATCGAAGAGCGCGCCGTTCTGGAAGACATACCCGATCCGTGACCGGAGCTCGGCCAGCTCCTGCCGCTTGAGCCGGCCCACCTCCTTATCATCCACGATGACCGTCCCCTCATCCGGCCTGATGAGGCCGATGATGTGCTTGAGCAGCACGCTCTTGCCGGTTCCCGATGGGCCCAGCAACGCCACGGTCTCTCCCTCGCGCACCTCGAAATCGACCCGGTCCAGCACCACCTGCTTGCCGAACGTCTTGCGGATCCCGTGGAGCACGATCATTGGTTGAGGAGCAGCTTGGTGAGGATCACGTCGAGCAGCAGGATCATCACCGAGCTGCTGACGACGGCGCCCGTAGTCGAGCGTCCGACGCCCTCGGCCCCCTGTTGGGTGGTGAACCCCATGTAGCAGGATATGACGGTGATCGATCCGGCAAAAAAGAACGACTTGATCACCGAGAAGTAGGCATCCTGATTCCGCCAGAAGATGCGCGCGCCGTAGCTGAAGTCCGAGTCGGTGATCGGGAGCACCAGCTTCATGGAAAACCAGCCCGAGGCAATGCCCATCACATCGGCAAGCACGGTGAGTGCGGGAATCATGAGGAGGCCCGCGATCACCCGGGGTATCAGCAGGTGCGACGAGGGTGAGCGGCCCAGGCTCTCCAGGGCATCGATCTGCTCGGTCACCCGCATGGTCCCCAGCTCGGCTGCATAGCGCGCACCGATCCGTCCCGCCAGAATAAGACCGGTAAGTACCGGCCCGAGCTCGAGGACGATGGACTCGACAATCACACCTGCCAGGTAATAGATGGGGATGGTGCCGGTGAACTGATAACGAGCCTGCAGGGAGGTTACCGCCCCGGCAAAGCCGGAGATCAGAAGCACGATGAAGAGGCTCCCGACCCCGATATTCCAGGCTTCCGTCATCATCCGAGGGAGCCAGATCCTCCACTCGCGGAGCCCGCGAACCAGGTCCAGCACCAGGTATGCAACCCGGCCGACGTGGGACGCTGCGTTCACCGACCAGCGGCCGACGAAGCGGCGGATACCCAGGGTTTCGGCGGCCATAAGGATCACCTATCTTCGCCTTGCATGAGGCGTAAGTCTACCCCTTCCAGCTTATCCCACGCTTGTGCGTTTCGCCGTCAGATCATACGCTGGTTTCGGCGCAGGGGGCGCGACCTCCCCTGGCGCCGAACCCGGGATCCCTATCACATCATCGTGTCGGAGTTCATGCTGCAGCAGACCCAGGTGTCCCGGGTGGAGCCGTACTATCACCATTTCCTCGAGCGATATCCCTCGATCGAGTCGCTCGCGGCCGCGCCGCCGTCGTCCGTACGGGAGAGCTGGGAAGGCTTGGGTTACTACCGGCGCGCGGTGAACCTGCACCGGCTGGCACAGGAGGTGGTACGAGAGCGGGCCGGGGTAATTCCCGGTGACCCTGCCGAGCTACGACGGCTGCCCGGCGTCGGCCGCTACACCGCGGGTGCGGTGGCGAGCTTCGCCTTCGAGCGTGCCACGCCGGCGGTGGACACCAATGTGGGGCGGGTACTTCGGCGAGCGTTCCACCCCCGCAGCCCACAGCGGTCCCTCACTCGCCGGCTCTGGGACACGGCGGAGCAGATCGTGCCCCGTCGGGGCAAGAGCGCGTGGGCGTTCAACCAGGCGATCATGGAGCTGGGAGCGTTGATCTGCACGGCGCGGGTAGCGAAGTGCGGGGAATGTCCGGTGCGGACGTCGTGCGCTACGGGAAGGAAACTGCGTGAACGGTGACTTACTTCAGCATCGCGCCGGCGAACAGCGCCACCAGCCCGAACGTCCCCGAGATCGAAGCCACGATCCGCTGCCGCTGGCGTAGCTCGTCGAAATAGCCGGCGGCTTCGCCGAGAGGATCGAGCCGGCTGAGCTTGGCGGCAGTGGGAAGCGAAATCAGAAGGGTGAGCAGGGCCGCCACGATGCCCGTGCCCTGCATGATGATCAGCCAGATGCTGAAGCCCGGGACTTCACCACCAGTGACCCGGAACGTCAGGATCAGACCCGACAGCACCGCCAGGATCGCACCGGGGGCGATCGCCACCTTCATGACCGAGGCCTGGGCCCGCACCACCGCGCCGAGCCCGTGACGGTCTTCCCGTTTCGCGGCGATTCCCATGATCATCGCGGCGATTGCCCCGCCAAGCCACAGGGTGAACCCGAGCAGGTGGAGGAACAGCCAGAGCCGAATCACGTCACGGCCGACAGGATAGCTCCGTCGATCGGCTGCCGGCCGCCAAAGCCGGTGTCGATCTCGTGCCAGTGGCTGATCCGGTCCTCGCCCAGTCGCCAGCACAGGAAGATCGGACGATCCTCCCGCAGCGAGTAAAAGTCTACCAGCCCTCCCTCGAATCCCTTGAAGACGCAGCCGATCCCCTCCAGCTCCTGGAGGTAACGGTTGATCCGATCGGCGTGGCGAGTGACCTCGTCCCGGGCGGCGACCAGCTCCTGAGTCTCACCCCAGTCGGCTCTGGCCCCGCCGGTCAGGAGCTCGAAGCGTCCGACGGCGGCACGCCAGGCTGGATACTCGACAGTCAGATCAGAGACAATCCGGCGCACCAGCGGCAGCGTGCGCTCGGCTTCCTGGAGAGTGAACAGTTTGAAATCCGGCATTACGTCTCCTGTCATCCTCAGACGATCTTCACTCCCGGAATCTGCTCCGGATGACTGATGAATCCAACCACCTTCCCCTGCTCGTCCACCACCGTAATCGTCGGCCGAAGGTGCGACTCGCTCGGATCCAGGTCCATCCGCACCTCGAAGCCATCGAGGTCGCGGTCGGGTCGCACCACCGGCGAGTTGGTTCGCATGAGCGAGTCGGCCCGGGTGTGCCAGGGGTGCTTGCCCTCGGCCAGGCAGCGGGTCACCAAGTCGCGGTCGCTGAGCGTGCCAAGGAATCGGCGGGTGCGGTGATCATCCACCACCGGCACCACCGAAATGTTACGCGTCTTCAGCATGATTGCGACCTCGCTCGCCATCGCGCCCGCCACCGCCACATGGGGGTCTGGCACCATCACTTCAGAGGCTTTCATTGGCTCAATTTGCCCCGAATGAAGGAGGGGTCAAGAGTCGCTTCCCCAGCGGTCCAAGGCCTCACGCGTAGCCCGGCGTCCCTCGTTCGCGTACTCGCGCACCCGATCCACTCTGAAGGTGGCATTCCGCTCGGTGCGGGGGCGTACGTACACCAGCGGCGGCCTGCTGGGATCGGCCCGCCAGAGTGCCAGCTGGCTCTCCGAATTGGCGGCCATCAGGATCCCGACCGCATCGTCGTGGGCCCGCACCAGCGCGGGCACCCGGGCGGGCTCCGCGGGAGCTGGCAGATCGAAGCCAGGCCCGACGTCCACCGCGAGCACCAGCTCGACATCCAGCTCCGCCGCAGGCTCGAGGGGAACGACACAGCGGAGCCCGCCGTCCGCGAACCGGCGGCCGTCGATCACCACCGGCGGGTAGTACATCGGCAAGGCGCAGCTGGCGCAGAGCACATCGACCAGCGGGGCTGTTTGCGCGCCGGCACCGAAGAGCACCAGCTCGCCGGTATCAAGATCCACGGCGGTAACGGTGAGCGGCACGGTCAGATCGGCGAATCGCCGGACCGGCACCAGCGCCTCGATGGCGGACCGAAGCGGACCCGGTTTGAGAAGCGAACGAAGAAAGAGACCAGCGACCGGCGCCAGGGGGTCCCGCACGATGCCGCGAGCTCCCACGTCGGCCATCCGCTCCAGCAACTCGTCATTGGCCACCCCGCTGGCGAGCCCGGCAGCGATCACCGCACCCATCGAGGTGCCGACGTACCAGGTCGGCTCGAAGCCCGCCTCGCGCAGCGCCCGGCAAGCGCCCAGGTGCGCCGCGGTCTTTGCGCCACCGCCGCTCAACACCAGAGCCGCGGTACGAGCCGTCACGTGGGCTTGCGCTTGCGGTGGGCCTGGGCTCGAGCATAGCGCGCCCGCTCCTCATCGGTCTCCGGCACGAGACGGGGAACCCGCTTCGGCTTGCCCTCATCATCCACCGCCACGAAGACAACATGAGCGGTATGGGTATGCCGCTTTTCCCCGCTGCTCACTCGCTCGGAGTAGACCTCGACCGTGATATCCATGGAGGAATTACCGACGTAGTCCACCGTGGCCACGCAGCTCACCAGTGCACCAACAGGTATACGCTCCCGGAAGTCCACCCGTTCGATGCTCGCGGTGACCGCCGGTCCGCCCGCGTGTCGAATCGCCGCCACCGCGGCCGCCTGATCCACCAGCGCCATGAGCTCGCCGCCGAACAGGTCGCCCCGGACGTTCTGCATGTGCGGCATTACGAAGGTCGTGATCTGGCCGGTGGAGTAGGACATCGGTCGAGATTCAGGAGTCATGGACGCCTAAAAACGTGAGCGGGAAAAGAAAAGCGTGAGCGGTGAGCCGGTGTTGTCACCCTGAGCCCTTCGCTGCGCTCAGGACAGGCTCCGCGAAGGGGCCAGAGCTCAGGCTGACGACCGTCAATAATCAACGGGTCTTAAATAGTACTCGCCGATCGCCGTCCCACTCAGCATGGCGACGGTGGGGAGCCGGCGCTTCCAGTGGGTGGAGTCGAGCCGCTGCCGGACCAGCTTGATCTCGGCCTCGTCGAACCCCAGCGCTGCGATCTCGGGCGACTTGTACCCCAGCAGGATCCAGTGGAGGATGGCATCGGCCCGGGGATACGAGATGCCGAAGTCTCCTTCGTCGGTCTGGCCCTTGATGAGGTCGGCACTGGCCGGCTTGGAGACGATGACGTCGGGGACGCCAAGATGCCGGGCTAGAACCCAGACCTGAGTCTTGAAGAGGTCGCCGATGGGGTTGACCGGCGGCGAGTCGTCGGCGTGCCAGGTGAAGTAGCCGAACAGACGCTCGGTCTTGTTGCCGGTGCCTAAAGGCAGCGCCCGGAGAGCGGCGGAGAGATCGAACAGGGTGATCATCCTGGTACGAGCCATGATGTTTCCCAGTCGGGCAGGCTCGACCTCCCCACCAATGGCGCCGGCCAGGGCATCGACCGCCGCACTGATCTCCACGGTGCGACTCGGGATGCCGAGCGCATCGATCACCAGCTGGGCATGGGCGAGACTCTCCGCGCTCGACGATCGGTATGGCATCCGGATCCCGATGACGTTCGCGGCCCCGAGCGCCTCAACGGCCAGAAAGGCGACCAACGAGCTGTCCACCCCGCCGGATAGGCCGATCACCACCTTCTCGAACTTCCGCCGCCGCTGCACCTCGTCCCGGATAAACTCCACCAGCCAGCGCTGGGTGAGCTCGGGATCGATGCCGAGCGGGTCCTGCCGGGGATTGAAGCGCGCGGGCAGGGGGGGAAGCGGGGAGGCCGATACGCGGGCACGCGAGTCGGCTTGGCTCTGCGGCTCTGACGCTTTCGGTGTGCTCCTACTTACGCGCTTACCCGCTTCGCCGCTGACCTTCCCCGCTTCTCCGCTTCCCTTTTCCCTACGAGCCGCATGCAGGGACCCGAGCAGATGGGGCAATCTCATCTCGAGATCAGCGAGCAGCGGCAGATCGGCCCGCGCTCGGGTGATCTCCTCGAAATCGATCAACGCGGGTATGATCGCCTCCTGGAAAATCGGGCCCTGGGTCAGAATGTCACCGCGGGGCCCAGCCAGGATGGACCCGCCCGGGAACGCCTTTCCGCCTTCAAAGCCCACCAGTTGTGCCAGAGCGACGTAGACCCCGTGCTCGCCCGCGATGTCCTGGACCAGGCGGCTCCAGCGCGCCAGGCTCACCGGACGCCCCGCCGTGTCGTCGGTAGTGATCACCCCGCGGGCGGGACTCGCGCTCGGGATAATGATCAGCTGGGCGCTGTCCAGCGCGGCAAGCATGGGAGTGAAGGAGTGCCACGCATCTTCACAGATGAGCATTGCGGCCCGGCCCCACCGGGTATCGAAGGCCTGCACGCTGCGTCCGGCCTCGACGAAACGCTCCTCGTCGAAGACACCATAGGTGGGGAGGAAAATCTTCCGGTGGATGTGGCGGATGCCTGCGTCCGGTCCACCCAGCGTGGCATAGAGGCCGGAGTTGTAAAGCCGGTTTCCGTGCACCTCGTAGAAGCCGAGCGCAACGTCGAAGGACGGGGCACCGGAGTCGCTGTGCTGGCGGCTCAGGTCGGCAAAGAGCTGATCGCCCGATATGGCGAGATCCCGCACCCCGCCTTCGAGGAAGTAGCCGGTGAGCGCGGTCTCAGGGGCGACCACAAGCTCGGGCGGCTCGGGCCAGCTCCCCACCTCCCGGAAGAGAGCGCCGAACCGGCAGAGATTCTCCTCATACGCGCCCTTGTGCGGGCGTACCTGGGCGATGGCGAGACGGAGCACGTCTTAAAGGTAATTACCTTATTGCATGCTTCTCTACGTCGCTGTCGGCAGCGCCATCGGCGGCGTCAGCCGCTACCTGCTCGGCGGATTGGTGCAGCGGATGCTCGACACCACCTTCCCGGCCGGCACACTTCTGGTGAACGTCACCGGCTCGTTTCTGCTCGGCGCGATCATCCGGTACGCACTCGAGACCCCCTCCCTCACCCCGGAGGTCCGGGCCTTCCTGACCATCGGGTTCTGCGGCGGCTACACCACATTCTCCACGTTCAGCTATGAGACCATGGCGCTCCTGGAGGATGGCGAGTGGGCTAGGGCGGGGGTTTACATCACGGCTAGCGTCATCCTGTCGCTCATCGCGACATTCCTCGGCCTTGCTCTCGCCCGCCAGGTGATCGTCTGGCGGGAACACATATAGACGCTCAGGGAGCTCAGATGCACGGTCTGACTGGCGAACGGGTGCTGATGCGCATCCATATCGGTGAGCGGGACAAACACCATGGGAAACCGCTCTACGAGGCGATCGTTCACCTCCTGCGCGAGCGTCACTTTGCCGGCGCGACGGTGCTCAGGGGTATCATGGGATTCGGGGCCAGCGCGGGAATCCACACCGAGAAGGTGCTGCGGCTCTCGCTCGACCTTCCACTCGTCGTGGAATGCGTCGACACCGAGGAGAAGATTCAGGCTATCCTCCCGGAACTGGACCAGATGATCGGCGGTGGCCTCATCACGTTGGAGCGGGCCCGAGTCATCATGTACCGCCCGGAGAAAGGTGAGAGGTGACTTTGCCCGCATTCCAGGCCCTGAGCGGTGTCGCCAACGCCTGCCAGATACTCCCCAACGTGATCACCGGCGGCCAGCCCAACGCGCTGCAGCTCCGGGCGCTGAAGGAGGCCGGGGGCGCCGTGGTTCTCGACGTGCGCGATCCCATGGAGTCTCGTCCGGTTGACGAGCCTGCTCTGGTGAAACAGCTCGGCATGGAATACGTGAACATCCCGGTACGGGCGGGTTCCCTGGACGATGCCACGCTCGACCGGATCCTTGCTGTGGTGCGCGGAGCCGGCGACCGCACGGTCTTCTTTCACTGCGGCAGCGGCAACCGGGTGGGGGGCGCCCTCATCCCTTATTTCATGCTGGACCAGGGCATGGAGGAGGAGGATGCGGTAGAGCAGGCCATGCGCGTCGGCCTCCGCAGCGCCGAGATCCTGGAGTGGGGGCTCAGCTACGCCCGGCGAAACCGGAAGCCGGAAAAGCCGTAAGTCTTGTAACAGTCGTGCTCTCTATCCGTCCCTTATCCCCGCGTGTTGAAAACCATATTTTGCCCTGACTGCCGCCCTTTGGAGCATCGATGCACCCGCTGATCCGTCCACTCGCGGCGGCCCTATTCTGCGCCGCCCTGACCGCCTCCCTGACCGCTCAGAGCCAAATCAAGCCGATCGACCCGGCCAATCTCGACACGACCTGTTCACCCTGCAAGAACTTCTTCCAGTATGCCAATGGCGGGTGGCTCAAGCGCAGTGAAATTCCCGGAGATCAGCCACGTTGGGGAAGCTTCAACGAGCTGCAGGACCAGAACTACGCCGCACTGAAGGACGTACTCACCGAAGCAGCCACAAACGCCTCGTCGACCAAAGACGCCAATATCCGGAAGCTGGGAACTTTCTACGGCACCTGCATGGACTCTACCGCGGTCGAACGCGCCGGAATGGGCCCGCTCAGGGCGGAACTGAATCAGATCGCCGCCATCCGCGATCGCCATGGGGTCGAGGCAGCCATCGTGCGCCTCCACCGACTGGGTATTCCGGCCGGATTCGTCTTCAAATCCGCGCCCGATGCCAAGAAGAGTGCGCGCACTATCGCCGAGGTGTATCAAGGAGGACTGGGTCTGCCCGACCGGGACTACTATACCAAGGCCGACTCCGCATCGGGGAAGATCCGCGGCCAGTATGTCGAGCATGTCGCCAACATGCTTCAGCTCTCGGGCCAGGATAAGGCCACCGCAGAACGTGCCGCACAGGCGATCATGCGGCTCGAGACCGCCTTGGCCAATGCGTCGATGACACGGGAAGCCCAGCGGGATCCGGAGGCCATCTATCATCTCACCACCAGAGCTGCGCTGCAGAAGGAGACTCCGAGCTTTGCCTGGACCTCGTATCTGGGCGGCCTAAGTCTCAAGAGCGTGGAGGAGGTCAACGTCGCCCAGCCGGAGTTCATCAGCGCGTTTGATTCGCTGTTGACGGCGGCCCCGCTTGAGGAGTGGAAGGCCTACCTGCGTTGGAACCTCATCGCCAACACAGCGCCGGCACTGAGCTCGCCGTTCGTGAAGGAGAGCTTCCGGTTCAACTCGACCGTTCTCCAGGGCGTGAAGGAGATGAGGCCACGGTGGAAGCGGTGTCTCAGATTCAGCGACGATGCAGTCGGGGAGATTCTGGGTCAGGCTTACGTAAGAAAGAATTTCACTCCGGAGGCCAAGGCGCGGGCGCTCGAGATGGTGCGCAACATCCGGGCTGAATTGCACAGCCGTCTGGGACAGCTGACCTGGATGAGCGCTCAGACCAAGACCAGGGCTTACGCCAAGCTCGACTCCATCATCAACAAGATCGGCTACCCCGACAGCTGGCGGGATTACGCCAAGCTCGAGGCACGGCCCGGTCACTTCGTATCCAACTTCCTCCTGGCCAACGAATTCGAGACCAGGCGGCAGCTGGACAAGATCGGGCGTCCGACCGACCGCAGAGAGTGGGGAATGACACCGCCGACCGTCAATGCGTACTACAGCCCTCCCACCAACGAAATCACCTTTCCCGCCGGCATCATGCAGCCGCCGTTCTTCAACCCGAAGGCGGACGACGCGGTGAACTATGGTGGAATGGGAGGTGCGATCGGACACGAAATCACCCACGGCTTCGACGATGAGGGCCGCCAGTTCGATGCGCTGGGGAACCTGAGTGGCTGGTGGACCGAGGCGGATACGAAAGAGTTCAACCGGCGGGCGGAGGCGGTGCAAAAGCAGTTCGACAGCTACGTAGCGATCGATAGCCTGCATGTGAACGGGAAGCTGACCCTGGGCGAGAACATCGCGGATTTAGGCGGGCTCCTGATTGCCCACGGGGCATACCGCCGGTCGCTGCAAGGAAAGCCGGAGCCCGCGCCTATCGACGGCCTGACCGGTGATCAGCGATTCTTCCTGGCGTGGGCGCAGATCTGGCGGGCGAAGACCCGGCCGGAGTATACCCGCCTGCTGGTGAATGTGGACCCGCACGCGCCACCGGAGTTCCGAACCATCGGTCCGCTATCCAACATTCCGGCCTTTGCCCAGGCGTTCGGCTGTAAGGCCGGCGATCCGATGGTCCGGCCGGAAAGCGAGCGCGCGCAGATCTGGTAGTGCTCTAGCGCCGGCGCCGACCCCCATCGTTCGAGGGTCGGGAGCCGCCGCGGTCCTGCGGCGGCGGTGCGCTGGGCCGTTCAACCTGACGGCGCTCGGGTGCGGCCTCACGGGCGGGTGCCCGCTCCGGCTCCCGGGCTGGCGTGGCTTCCCGGGCAGGGGCCCGCTCGATTTCACGACGTTCCCTGACTGGCTGAGGACGTTCGACATCCCGCCTTTCGACCGGCGCGCGCTCTGCGCGCGGCTCTTGCCTCTGCTCGCGCGGCTCCGCGGTTACTTCGCGGCGGACCAGTCTGGGCTCCTTTTGGCCTGCATCAACGGAGCGTGTGTCGTTGCCCCGAACATCAGGCTCCCGTGCGCGGCGGGCCTCGACCCAGCCGCGTTCCCCCCGGTTGCCCTCGATGACATCACGCCGGGTACTCGCTGGGTCGGCCAGCGGAGACTTGACCCGCCGCGCCGGGGTAGCGACCGCGGGCTCCCGGAGGTGCGAGACCGGCGGGTTGTACACCGAGTTCACCCAGCGGGCCGGGCCGAAGCGATCCCTGAATCCAACGGCGACGCCATCGGCGCCACGGAACCGGTAGGGCGTGTTGGGCTGACGATACGGGCGATACCGGTCGTTGAAGTACTGATCGTGGTAACGCGAGTACGGGTAGACGTACCGGGGCCGGTAAATCGGCGCGTAGTAGTAGGGATCGTAGAAGAACGGGTTATAGAATGGATCGTAGGCGTAAAAGTACGGATCGTAGTAGTAGCGTCGATAGGGACGGCCGAAGAAGAGCCCGATCGAAACGTTGAACGGTGATCCGTAGTACGAAGAGCAGGAGAAGCTGTAGCACCCGTCGTAATAGGACGACCCAGAGTACGGCGAGTAATAATCCGAACGGTAGGCCACCCGCTCGGAGACATAGTAGTTGAGCAGATCGTAGTCGAAATCGCCTTGCGCCATGCGGCGGACCAGCTCGTTCAAGTCCTGCTCCGGGTCATTGGGCAACCGGGAGGGCGCCAGTGCGCGGTAGTCCCAGTGGTCCCCCTCCACGAAGCCGTCGAAGCGGAATGCGTCGCGCGAGACGGCAGCGTAGACGGTGCCCTTCCCCGTCGTGTTGTCGATTTCGAACGACTCGCGGCCGCCTCGTCCCCGGATCTCGTACTTCTTGCCCCCGCGAACGAAGTTGTCCCGATCGGGATCGAGCGGAAACAGCACCCGGAGATGCCCTTCGGGATCGACGTGAAAGACGAGCAGGTAGCCGTCGTCTCTGGTGCGGACCTCGACCTTGGCGCGGTCCCCCGGGAGAAAGCGACGATCGTTGTTGATCCAAAGGCGGATCGGTGGGTCGTCAGACGGCGCGACCACCGGGGCGGGGGCCGCGTCAATGAGTAGGGGAAGGAGCAGCACGGAGATCATAGCACCTCCCAACGACCTGTAGTTACAACCTGGAAACTGCCACGGGGCACGGAGATACGACGCACCGGCCATCGCAGATCATGTTGCTAACCCCGTGCCATCGCGTATAAGCATGCAATCTAAGAACTTACAAAATGGTTCACCGGCGTAAACGTCCCTTTTCAGGCAATAGGAAGCAACGAAGGGACAGTCTACGGCTTGCTCGTCTCCCGACCGCCGTTCCAGCGGTGCCAGTACATCCTCATCTCGGTGATCAGCTGCGCCGAGGTCTCGCAGAAGATGGCGCCTCGTGCCTCTACCCATTCCCCAGTCCGGCGGCGGCGAAAGACGCACTTAAACTCGGTCGAGAACCAGGGCCCGGCTGCGAAGATCTCGCCGGAGCTGAAGGTGATCTCCGATTGATTGTAGGGCACATCCAACCAGTACCGTCGAACTTCTTCCTGCCCTCTGAGGGGCTGGGTGAACGGAGTCTCAATGAAGACCGCATCCGGGGAGTAGACGGACATCAGTAGATCGATGTTCTCCTTGGACCATCCCTTACCGAAGGTGTCGATCAGGGATCGACCCAAGGTGCGAGTATCGCCAGATTCCCCGGTCTCCATGACCCTGAACATACAAGCCGCTCACGCCCTGCGCGTACTCCCTGCGCTCGCGGTTCTCCTGTACCTGCCCGCCGGGCTCAGGGCCCAATCCCCGTGTTCCCCATCGGGGGTGTCGGCACTGGAAACGGGGTGGGCAGCTTACCGGGCCGACTCGAACCGGGTGGCCGCGGCGCGATTTGATGCGGCCCTGCGGCTCTGTCCCGATAATCTCGACGCCCAGGTGGGGCTGGGATTCTCCCTGCTGCGGCTGGGACAAGTCGCCCGCGCGGACTCACTGTTTCGGGTGGTGCTGAGCCGCAGCCAGACCAACTCGGACGCGTGGGAGGGACGGGCCCGAGCGGCGCTGCGACTAGGCGACACCGCGGGGGCCGCGGCCGCGGGACGACGCGCCCTTGTTCTGGCTCCGAACAACCAGGAGTTCCGCTCGTTCCTCGACCGGGCTGCACCGGACTGGAACCGGCCGGCGGCGGGGAACCGACTTCGTCCGGGCGTGCTTCAGCTGGTAGCTCGAACTCGGGGACAGGGCTTCGAGGTCGCGACGGGAAATGGGTGGCGGCCGTTCTACGTCAAAGGCGTCAACCTCGGTGTCGCGCTCCCGGGACGATACCCCTCCGAGTTTCCCCAGGATTCGACCCTCTATGCCGGTTGGCTCGATACCCTGGCGGCGATGCACGCGAACACCCTGCGGCTGTATACGATCCTGCCACCGGTGTTCTACCGGGCCCTCAGCGGCTGGAATCTCTCGCACCCGGATCGGGTGCTCTGGTTGGTCCACGGGGTATGGACCGAGCTCCCTCCGCGGCACGATTTTGCCGATCCGGCCTGGGAGGCCGGCTTTCAGCGCGAGTTGCGGAGGGTGGTCGATGTGGTTCACGGGGCTGGCACGATTGCCGCCCGGCCGGGTCACGCCGGAGGTCGCTACGATGCCGACGTCTCGGCCTGGGTGCTGGGCTACATCATAGGAAGAGAGTGGGAGCCATTCGCGGTCAAGGCGTTCGACGCCCATCGCCCGTCAGGCTCGTACTCCGGTCGCTATCTCCGGGTGCAGCGGGGTCCCGCCATGGATCTCTGGCTCGCCCGACAATGCGATGTGATGCTCGTGTATGAAGCCGACAGCTACAACGCGCTCCATCCTATCGCCTACACCAACTGGCCGACGCTGGACCCGCTTAGTCACCCAACGGAACCCACCACGGCGGAAGAGGCCTACTGGCGGAAGCGCAGCGGCCGCAGAAGCGAAGCTCAGAAGCTGGAATACGAGAACGACGCCGTTGGCCTGGACGCCAATCTGATCGAACCGACCGGAGCCAACCCGGCCGGCTGGTTCGCGACCTACCATGCGTATCCCTATTACCCGGACTTTATGTTGCTCGACTCGCGGTACCAGCAGGCGAGATCCCCGGAGGGCCGCTCCAGCTACTTTGGCTACTTGCAGGAGCTGGTGGCGCATCACCGGAGCATGCCGACGCTGATCGCTGAGTATGGTGTGCCCTCGAGCCGCGGCGTAGCACACCTGCATCCGGAGGGGTGGGGTCACGGCGGGCACGACGAGCAGGAGATGGCGGCGATCGATGCCCGGCTCACCCGTGAGATCCGGGAATCCGGCGCGGCCGGGTCGATCGTGTTCGCCTGGTTGGATGAATGGTTCAAGAAGAACTGGGCGGTGATCGACTACGAGATCCCGCTCGACAACACCCGAATGTGGCACAACGTCATGGACGCCGAGCAGAGTTACGGCATCCTGGGTGAATACGCTGGAGCGGCGACGACGACCCCGCGCCTGGGAGAGGATCCGGCGACGTGGCGCAACCTCCCTGTACTAGAGAGCGGCACGCCCGATACCAGTGGCAGTCTCAGACGGCTTCGGGCTCGCGCCGACGAGTCTTTCCTGTATCTGGCCGTGGAGCTCACGCCCGGGAAATTCCCCTGGGCCAGCCAGGGAATTCAGCTGGCGATCGATACCTATCTTGACGGGGTAGGACAGCACCGGCTTCCGCGGAGCGAGGTGCAGAGCGAGGTCGGCTTCGAGTTCCTGATCGATCTGGCCGGGCCGGAGCGCGGGACGATGGGGGTTACTCCCGATTATCAGCGCCACGATTTCCGGATCGATCCGGCGACGGGGGATGACTTCGGCCGTTTCTACCGGAGGCCCGTGATCACTCGAGACCGGACGGACGGCCGATTTGATTCGTTGTTCGTCATCACCAACCGGTCGAGATTCGGCCGGGACGGCACCTTCTTCCCTGCCCGTGGCTATGACCGTGGGCGCTTGATGCACGGGACCGAGGCCGTTTCTACCCTGGCCGATTGGTACCTGGACGAAAAGTCCGGCCTGCTTCAGATCCGAATTCCGTGGGACCTGCTGAACGTGACCGATCCATCGACACGAACCCTGCTCTTCGATCGGCACACGAGCGGTAAGTATGGGACGGCTACCGCTGGTGACTTTCACGTCGGCGTGGTGATCTACTCGAAAGGAGCCGGGATGAGGCCCAAGGTCGTCGCGGCTCTTCCGGCATTGGCGCGAGGAATGTGGCGGAAGGAGGACTTTACTGGATGGCGCTGGCAGGGCTGGATCGAACCGCGCTGGCACAGCCGGCTGAAGCCGGTCTACGACAGCCTCAGGATGCTGTGGCGGGAGGCTCCTTCCGGAGCGCCAGGTCGACCCGTGCGGCGAGCTCCTTCAAACTGAATGGCTTCACTACGTAGTCCACGGCCCCGCCGCGGAGACCGCTGAGCACGTCTCGCTCGTGGCCCTTTGCCGTCACCATGATGACCGGCACCGCCCGTAATGCCGGATCGCTCTTCAGGCGCCGCAGTACCTCGAATCCGCTCAACCCCGGCATCATCGCGTCGAGCAGGATCAGATCGGGCAGTTCGCGGCCGGCCAGGGTCACTGCCTGCTCGCCATCCTCGGCCCGGATAACCTGGTGGCCACCGTTGGTCAGCTTGAAGATGATCATGTCAGCAATCTGCTTTTCGTCTTCGGCCACCAGGATTTTCGCCATTCTTCGCCCCCCCTACGCCGCGGGCCGGCCGGTATCGGCCCGGCCATTCAGCGGAAGTACGACCCGGAACCGCGTGCCCTCGCCGGGCCGGCTCTCCACGTCTATGGTCGCGTTGTGGGCCTGGAGGATCGCCTTGGCAATGACCAGCCCCAGGCCGGTTCCTCTCGACTCGGTCACTACCGGATTGCTGCCCCGGAAAAACTTGGTGAAGAGCTGGGCCCGCTCCTCCGGCGTCAGGCCGATGCCCGAGTCATACACAATGACCTCGACGCCATCCGCGCCCAGGGCTGCCCGAATTCCGATCTCGCCCTTGGGCGTGTACTTGATGGCGTTCGAGACCAGGTTGCAGAAGACCTGGATCAGCCTCGACTTGTCGCCCCGGACGAGGGGGAGCTCAGGCACCTCTTCCCGGAGCACCAGCCCCTTGGTGTAGGCCTCGTGTCGGAAGGTTGCACCGACATCGGCCAGCACAGCGGCCAGATCTACCGGCTCGGACTTCATCTCGAGACGGTCCGACTCGATGCGACTCACATCGAGCAGGTCGTTGATCAGCGCTCCCAATCTATCCGAGTTCCGCACGGCAATGTCCAGGAACTCACGCTGGGTTTCGTTGATCGGGCCGGCCTCACCATCGACCACGAGTTCGAGAAACCCCTTGATTGCGGAGAGTGGGGTTCGGAGCTCGTGCGACACGGTTCCCACGAAGTCGCTCTTCAGCCGATCCAGCATCCTCTCGTCGGTGATGTCACGGGCAATGGTCGAGGCTCCCACGATCTGACCGGTGCGATCGAGAATGGGTGAGACCGTCATCGAGACATCGATCTTCCGCCCGTCCTTGGTCAGGTTAATGGTTTCCAGCCGGCTGACCCGCTCTCCTGCCACGATGCGCCGGAGCAGATCGGCATCCTTCAACTGTTCCGCATGAACCAGCGAGACGTGCTTGCCCAGCACCTCGTGGCGGCTATGCCCGTACAACCGCTCCGCCCCGTGATTCCAGTTCTGGATCAGCCCGTCGAGCGTGGTCCCGAAGATGGCGTCGTTGGAAGACTCCACAATTGCGGCGAGCTGGAGCATCGTCTCCTCAGCGCGCAAGCGAGTGTCGATCTCACCGTGCAGTGTCAGGTTGGCAGATTCGAGCGAACGGGCGTGGCGCACGGCGATCTGCCCCGCTCGGAGCGACCACGCCAGCAGCAGCGCGCTCAGCAGGCCGGTAAACACAGTGATGGTCGCAACGGCGGACTCTCGACCTCCTCCGCGGCTCAGGGCGTACCAAATAAAGGCCGTCACGCTGATGACGGCTATCGCCGAAAGGCCCGGAAGCCAGGCGGGCGCCTCACCGGATTCACTCTGGGCCTTGTTCCAGGCCAGACCGACGA